>CAMAYW010000005.1 GCA_945862475.1 Bacteriovorax stolpii | reverse complement strand
TAAGGAGAAGCCCCATGGCCAAGGAAAAATTTGATCGTAGTAAGCCGCACGTTAACATCGGTACTATCGGTCACGTGGATCACGGTAAAACAACACTAACTGCTGCTATCACTATGACTATGGCGAAAATCCATGGTGGTGCTTCTAAGTCATACGCAGATATTGATTCTGCTCCTGAAGAGAAAGCTCGTGGTATTACAATCAATACAGCTCACGTAGAATATACAACAGCAAACCGTCACTACGCTCACGTAGATTGTCCGGGACACGCTGACTATGTGAAGAACATGATTACGGGTGCAGCTCAGATGGATGGCGCGATTCTTGTGGTTGCAGCGACAGACGGTCCTATGCCTCAGACACGTGAGCACATTCTTCTTGCTCGTCAGGTAGGGGTTCCAGCTCTTGTTGTGTTCATGAACAAGATTGATATCGCAGATGCTGAACTTGCGGATCTAGTAGAAATGGAAATCAGAGAGCTTCTTTCTAAGTATCAATATCCTGGTGATGATATTCCTGTGGTTAAGGGTTCAGCTCTTGCAGCAGTAGAAGGTAAGAATCCAGATCTTGGTGAGAAAGCGATCGTAGAACTAATGAATCAAGTAGATTCTTATATCCCAACACCAACACGTGATGTGGATAAGCCGTTCCT
Organism: Bacteriovorax stolpii; assembly: GCA_945862475.1. Classification (GTDB taxonomy): domain Bacteria; phylum Bdellovibrionota; class Bacteriovoracia; order Bacteriovoracales; family Bacteriovoracaceae; genus Peredibacter. Next base: position 22,301 of record CAMAYW010000005.1, on the reverse strand, counting down.
TATGCCGGTTGAGGACGTGTTCTCAATTTCTGGTCGTGGAACAGTGGTAACTGGACGTGTAGAGCGTGGAATCGTGAAGGTTGGGGAAGAGATCGATATCATTGGTATCAAAGAGCTTCAGAAGACGGTTATTACGGGTGTTGAAATGTTCCGTAAGCTTCTTGATGAGGGTCGTGCAGGTGATAACGTGGGTCTTTTACTTCGTGGAACGAAGAGAGAAGATGTTGAGCGCGGTCAGTGTATGATTAAGCCGGGAACAGTTAAGCCTCACGCGAAGTTCCGTTGTGAAGTTTATATTTTAACAAAAGAAGAGGGTGGACGTCATACTCCGATCTTCAAAGGTTACCGTCCTCAGTTCTACTTCAGAACAACAGACGTAACTGGTTCAATCACATTGAACGAGGGTGTAGAAATGATCATGCCGGGTGATAACACATCTTTCGGCGTTGAGTTAATTGCGCCTGTGGCCATGGAAAAAGGTCTCCGTTTTGCGATCCGCGAAGGTGGACGTACAATCGGTGCCGGTACTGTTTCAGATATTATTGCTTAAAATGTCAAAAAAATAACAGAAGGGGCTTTACAAAGGCCCCAATGTTTTCTATTTTGACCAGAAAAATTTTTTGGAGAACCAATGAAGACGAATAAATTGAGAATCAAGCTACGCGCTTATGATTACAATATCCTTGACGCATCAGTTCAAGAGATTGTTCAAACTGCTAAAAACACGGGTGCACGTGTAGCTGGACCGGTTCCTCTTCCTACTGAAATTAATCGTTATACAGTACTTCGTTCACCTCACATTGATAAAAAATCTCGTGAGCAGTTCGAAATGCGTACTCATAAGAGACTTATCGACATCGTTGAACCTACTCAGCAGACAGTTGACTCTCTTATGAAGCTCGATCTTTCAGCGGGTGTTGACGTAGAAATCAAATACTAATATAAAGCTCAAACGCTTTTTATAGTTATAGTTTTTTTTATTAACCATGAATGCATCCCTGTGAGAGGGTGATGCTGTGGAGGGCGAATGTCAGACGCAAAAGTCAGTCTGCCTGCTTTTTACGGAATAAAAGCTGGCATGACTAGAATCTTTGACCAGAACGGAAACCACGTTCCTGTCACTGTAGTAAAACTCATTCCGAATGTTATCTCTCAAGTTAAAACAGCTGAGAAAGATGGCTACACTGCTTACCAAGTTGCTTACAACGAAAAGCGTGAGTCTCTTGCTACAGCTCCTTCTAAGGGTCACCTTAAGAAAGCAAACATTGAGAAAAACCTCTCTGAGCTTTCTGAAATTAAAGTTTCAGAAGTTTCAGCTGATGCTCTTGGAAAAGAAGCATCTCTTGATGAATTCCCGGTCAGCACTTATGTCGACGTTACTGGACCTTCTAAGGGTAAGGGTTTCGCTGGTGTAATGAAGCGTTGGAATTTCCAAGGTGGTCCTGCTGCTCACGGATCTCACTTCCACCGTCGTCCAGGTTCTATCGGATGTCGTGCAACTCCTGCACGCGTATTCGCAAACAAGAAACTTCCTGGTCACTTGGGTGTTGAGACTTCAACAGTTCAAAATGTACAAGTGGTAGAAGTAAACCTTGAAGCTGGTTACATGCTTCTTAAAGGTTCAATCCCTGGTTCAAAAAATGGTTTCGTACGTGTTGCGAAAGCCGTGAAGAAGTAAGGGGGGAATAAATTATGACAACTGAATTATCTGTATTAAATACAAAATTTGAAAAATCAGGCTCTCTTAAAGCAAGTGTTGATTTTTCTAAAGAAACAATCAACGAATCAGTCGTTCACCAAGTAGTGAAAGCTACTTTAGCTGGTCGCCGTCAGGGGACTGCAGCTACTAAGACAAAAGCTCTTGTCTCTGGTGGTGGTAAGAAGCCTTTCAAGCAAAAAGGAACTGGTAATGCCCGTCAAGGTTCTACTCGTTCTCCTTTGATGCCTGGAGGCGGTACTGTATTTGGACCTCAGCCTCGTTCTTATGCTCAGAAAGTAAATAAGAAGACGATGCTAGTAGCAATCTCTTCTATTCTTGCTGACAAATTTCAGGCAGGGAAACTACATATCGTAGAAAAATTAGAATCGACTGGTAAGACAAAAGATATGTTCAAAGCTCTTAACTCAAGGAACCTTCTTCCGGCCCTTGTTGTTACAGCTGAACTTAACGAAAAAGTGTCTCATGCAGTAAATAACCTTGAGAAAGCAAAATATGCTCCGGTTGATGGTTTCAGCGTTTACGAAGCTGTAAAATTTGAAAACCTAGTTATCGAGAAAGCTGCTTTCGAAAAACTCCTTAGCAGGCTGGTGTAAGATGTTAGGTTTAGAAAATGTATTAATTAAACCATTATTAACTGAAAAAACGTCTAAAGAGACTGAATCTTTCAATCGCTACGCTTTTGTAGTGAACACGAAAGCTAACAAAAACCAAATCAAAAGTGCTGTAGAAAAGTTTTTTGATGTGAAAGTTGTTAGCGTCCGCACTTCTGTTCTTCCTGGTAAGACAAAACGTGCTGGTCGTGGTCAAAAGAAGTCGGCTTCTACTAAGAAAGCTTACGTTCAACTCCAAGACGGCCAGAAGATTGAATTCTTCAAGGGCATTTAAGGTAAAAGGTTAAAAAGTATGGCAACTTTAAAAAAATTCAGACCAATTACGCCATCTCAAAGAGAAATGGTTGTAGTAACTGGTGATATTACAAAGGGTGTTGCTCCAGAAAAATCACTTCTTGTTAACAAGAAGAAGACAGCTGGTCGTAACTCTCAAGGTAGAATCACAACTCGTCACATTGGTGGTGGGGCTAAGCAAAAGTACCGTTTGATTGATTTCAAGCGCGCTAAACTTGATATTCCAGCAACAGTAAAAACGATTGAGCATGATCCAAACAGAACATGTAACATCGCTCTTGTTGTATATGCTGATGGTGAAAAAGCATACATCATCGCACCTGTTGGTTTGAAAGTTGGTGACGTTGTTATCTCTTCAGATAATGCAGACATCAAGGCTGGTAATTCTAAATTATTAAAAGACATACCTGTTGGTACTCTTGTACATAACGTTGAGCTTAATCCAAAGCGTGGGGGCCAGATGGCTCGTTCAGCTGGTTCATATGCTCAGCTTATGGCAAAAGAAGGTGAGTATGCTCTTCTTCGTCTTCCTTCTGGGGAGCTTAGAAAAGTGAAAGCTGATTGCCGCGCAACGATCGGTCAAGTTGGTAAAATCGAGCATGAGCTTGAGAATATCGGTAAAGCCGGTAAAAATCGTCATCGCGGTATTCGTCCTGCTGTTCGTGGTGTGGTAATGAACCCTGTAGATCACCCGCATGGTGGTGGTGAAGGTCGTACATCAGGTGGTCGTCACCCTGTATCACCTTGGGGTCTTCCAACTCGTGGATATAAGACGAGAAAGAACAAGCGTACAAACAAGTTCATCGTTAAGAGAAGAAAGTAAGAGGTAAATAATGGCACGTTCAATTAAAAAAGGTCCTTTCGTAGATACTTATCTATTTAAGAAAGCGGCTGAGGCCAAGAAGAATACTAAAGGCAACACAGTCATCAAAACCTGGTCACGTCGTTCTACGATCGTTCCAGATTTTATTGGTCTGACCTTCGCTGTTCATAACGGTAAGAAGTTCATCCCAGTTTACGTGACTGACAATATGGTTGGGCACAAGTTTGGCGAATTCGCTGTAACTCGTACATTCAACGGTCACTCAGCTGGCGATAAAAAAGCCGCTGCTGAAACGAAGTAAGAGGGACTTATGATTACAGTAAAAAATAATAATGTTGGAACATCAGCTCGTAAGGTTAGACAGGTTGTTGACTTGATCAGAAAGAAGAAAGTTGAGGAAGCTCTAAAAATTCTTCGTTTTTGTGAAAAGAAAGAAACGGCAATCGTTGTGACTAAGCTTATCAATAGCGGTCTTGCAATCGCTGCAGATTCTAAGAAGTATGACTTAGATAATCTCGTCATTGATATGGTAAAAGTCGACGAAGGTCCTGCTCTTAAGCGAATTATGCCTCGTGCTCAAGGCCGTGCATATCGCATTAGCAAGAAATCAAGTTACATCACTCTATCGCTTAAAGAAGCTTAACCAAGGGAAAGACTAAAATGGGACAAAAAGTTAATCCGTACGGCTTTAGATTAGGTTATATCAAGACCTGGCACTCTAACTGGTACGTAAAAAACAATTATGCTGATATTTTCCAGCAAGACCTTGCTATCCGTAACTACATTGAAACGGAATTGGCACAGGCTGCTATTGCTAAGACAGAAATCACAAGAACTGCTGATCAGGTAAAAGTAACTGTTTACTCAGCAAAACCAGGTGTGGCGATAGGTAAAAAAGGTACAGGAATCGAAAAAATTCGTAATGACCTTAAAAAAATTACAAACTGCCCTTTGTTTTTCAATATAGCAGAAGTAAAACGTCCTGATTCAGAAGCTAAGCTCATTGCAGAAAACATTGCTCAGCAACTTGAAAAGCGCGTAGCTTTCCGTCGTGCGATGAAGAAAGTTATGACATCTGCTTTCCGTTCTGGTGTTAAGGGAATCAAGATTAAGTGTTCTGGCCGACTTGGTGGTGCTGAGATTGCTCGTACTGAAGGATATGCAGAGAAGAAAGTTCCTCTTCATACTCTTCGTGCTGACATCGACTACAACACAGCTCAAGCTAAGACTACATACGGCATCATTGGTGTAAAAGTATGGGTTTATAAAGGCGAGATTTACAAATAATTATAAGTACTTAGAGGTATTATATGTTAAGTCCTAAACGAGTAAAACACAGAAAGATGCAAAAAGGTCGTATGACCGGTGCTGCTCACTCGGGCAACACTCTCACTTTTGGTGAGTTTGGTCTTCAAGCTACAACTTGCGGTTTTATTACAAACCGCCAGATTGAAGCAGCACGTATCGCTATTTCACGTGAAACAAAACGTGGTGGCCAGATGTGGATCAAAATTTTCCCTGACAAGTCTCTTACTAAAAAACCAGCGGAAGTACGTATGGGTAAAGGTAAAGGATCTCCAGAGGAGTGGGTTGCTGTTGTTAAACCAGGCCGTATTCTTTTTGAAATCGGCGGGGTAGACAGGGCAACTGCTGATGCAGCATTAAGATTAGCAAAGTATAAACTTCCAGTTAGAACGAAAATCGTATCTAAAGCGGACTTGGAATCAGCAGATGCTGCTCCAATGTCAGCTGAATAAGACTGGATTAGTAGAGGTAGTTATGTTAAAAAGCAGCGAAATTTCAAAACTAAGCGCTAAAGAATTAACCGAGAAGGTAGCAGCTCTTAAGACAGAACTTTTTAATAAAAAGTTCAATAAGTTTACAACAGGGACTGAAAAGCCTCATGTTGTAAAAGAACTTAAGAAAGATATTGCTCGTCTCTTAACTCAAAAAAACGCTAAAAAATAAAAACGGGTGAAGTATGAGCACAACATTTAAAAGAACACTAACTGGGGAAGTTGTAAGCGATAAAACAACTAAAACAATCGTTGTTAAAGTTGAACGTAAAACAATGCACCCTAAGTACAACAAGTTTGTGACTACATCTAAGAAGTATCATGTTCATGATGAAAAGGAACAAGCTTCTGTAGGTCAAACAGTTACAATTATCGAATCAAAACCCTACTCTAAATTAAAGAGATGGGAACTTGTTTCTATTTCGAAGTAGTGGAGTAATTTATGATTCAACAACAAACGATTCTAGATGTAGCCGATAACTCTGGAGCAAAAACTGTTCAGTGTATTAAAGTTCTGGGCGGTTCAAAGCACATGAGTGCAAATGTAGGCGACGTTATCGTCGTAGCCGTTCAGCAAGCAATCTCTGGCGGTAAGGTAAAAAAAGGTGATGTTAAAAAAGCTGTCATCGTTCGTACTGTTTATCCAGTAAGACGCGAAGATGGTTCTTATATTAATTTTGATACAAACAGCGTGGTTCTTATTGCAGCAAATAATGAACCTATTGGTACACGTATTTTCGGGCCAGTCGCGAGAGAGTTAAGAAACAAGAACTTTTCAAAGATCTGTTCACTCGCTCACGAAGTGCTCTAATCAGCGTGTAGGAGGAAAAATGCAAAAGCTGAAAGTGAACGACAATGTTCAAGTCCTTGCCGGAAAAGATAAAGGCAAACAGGGCAAGATCAAGTCAATCAACTTCAAGACAAACCGTGTTGTCGTTGAAGGTGTAAATGTAGTTAAAAAAGCAATCAAGCCTAACCAAGCTAATCAGCAGGGCGGGATTGTGGATATGGAAAAAGCCATCCATATCAGTAACGTTGCTCTTTTGGACCCAAAATCTGGGAAACCAACAAGAGTTAAAGTTAAGCAAGAAGCTGGCAAAAACGTTGCTCGAGTTGCTTCCAAGAGCAAACTCGAAATTAAATAATCTGAGGTAAACATATATGGCACGATTAAAAGCTCTGTATGATTCAGAGGTAAAAAAGAATCTTAATGAAAAGTTCAAATACTCGAACGTTCACCAGATTCCTAAATTAGAAAAAATCATCGTTAACTGTGTTACACGTGATGCAGTTTCTAATGGTAAAATTGTAGATAGCATTGTTGCTGATCTCGCAGCGATTACAGGTCAAAAACCTGTTGTTTCAAGAGCGAAGAAATCAATTGCTTCATTTAAGCTACGTCAAGATCAAGCTCTTGGTGCTTTTGTAACTCTTCGTGGAGAGCAAATGTATGAGTTTCTTGATCGTTTAATCAACCTTTCTCTTCCTCGCGTTAAAGACTTTCGTGGTCTTTCACCTAAAGGATTCGATGGTAAAGGTAACTATACAATGGGGTTGAAAGAGCAAATTATCTTCCCGGAAATTGATTACGATAAAATCGACAAAATCCGTGGATTAGGAATTAGCTTTGTAACCACTGCTACCAACAACGAAGAAGGCCGCGAATTATTAAGACAATTCGGTATGCCTTTCAGAGAAAAGTAAGAGGGAACTATGGCAAGATTAAGTGCTGTTGTAAAAAACAAAAGAAGAGAAAAACTAGCTAAGAAGCTTGGTCCTAAAGCAGCAGCTTTAAGAGCTAAAGCTGTAGATATGAAGTTAAGCGAGGAAGAAAGAGACGCTGCAAGATTGAAGCTTCAAAAGATCCCTCGTAACGGTAACCCAAACAGAGTCCGCAATCGTTGCGAACTCACTGGAAGACCGCGTGCTTTCTACAGAGATTTTAAACTTAGCCGAAATAAATTCCGTGAACTAGCTAACAATGGTCTCATCCCTGGTGTGACCAAGGCTAGCTGGTAAGGAAGGGGAACATTTTATGATGACAGATCCTATCGCAGATATGCTAACTAGAATTCGTAATGCTAATAAGGCTGGACTAGATAAACTAGAACTACCTGCTAGCAAAATTAAAGCAAATATTTGCCGCGTTCTTAAAGAGGAAGGCTATATAAAGTCTTTCAAGATCGCTGCAAAGTCACCTTCTGAAATCGTTATCAAAATCGGTCTCAAGGAAGGCGCAATTGTTGGATTAAAAAGAATCTCTTCACCGGGATTAAGAGTTTATAAAGGCTATACAGAAATGCCACGAGTTCTCTCTGGACTAGGTGTTTCTATTGTTTCCACTTCTGCGGGGATTATTTCTTCTCGCAAAGCAGCCGCTCTGAAACTTGGTGGCGAAATCATTTGTAACGTTTGGTAATCGGAGCAACTTATGTCACGTATAGGTAAAAAGCCAATTGGCATTCCTGATAAAGTAGAAGTGAAAGTTAACGGATCATCCGTTGACGTTAAAGGCCCTAAGGGTCAGCTAACTTACAATTTTCACAAAGATGTAAAAATTGAGAAGGCTGATAAGGTGCTTAATGTATCTCCAGTAAACACGACCACTACGGCTCGTGCACTTTGGGGTATGTCAAGAACCCTCCTTGGAAACATGGTTACTGGTGTAACAACCGGTTTCGTAAAATCTCTTGAGTTTAACGGAGTTGGTTACAAGGCTGCTGTTTCAGGTAGCACTTTAACACTTAACCTTGGTTATTCCCATGCTATTGAATACAAGCTTCCAAATGGAATTGAAGCAAAGGTAGTCAAGAACGTGATCGAAATCCATGGCTGTGATAAAGAGCTTGTAGGTTTCGTTGCTGCTCAAGTCCGCTCGTACAGAGAGCCAGAACCTTATAAAGGCAAAGGCTTGAAGTACACTGATGAAACAATCATCAGAAAAGCTGGTAAAACAGGTGCTAAAAAATAATAGGTGAGTTATGAGAAAAAATACTGCAAAAATTAAAAATGAAACTAAGGCAAAAGAATATCGCCGCAAACTTTCAATAAGAAAGAAAGTTGTCGGTTCTGCTGAGGCTCCTCGTTTGTGTGTTACTAAAACCAACAAGCATTTGAGAGTTCAGGCTATTGATGACGTAAAATCGGCGACACTTTTCTCTGTGCAAACGTATGGCAAAGCAAAAGCTGCTGACCATGCAAATGCTGAGGGAGCTAAGAAGGTTGGTGCAGTTATCGCTGCCACGCTCAAAAAGAACAACCTAACTAAAGCCGTATTTGACAGAAGCGGCAAGCAGTACACAGGTGTAATAAAAACACTTGCTGACTCAATCCGTGAAAACGGCATCCAAATTTAATTAGGGGATTATATGAGCGAAGAAAATAACGTTGAAACAAATGAAAATGAAACTGAAGGTAAAGCCGAGAAGAAGGGTGGAAAACGTCCTCACCGTGCTCCTAAACAAGAAAAGAAACCAGCACAAGATGGTTTAAATCCTGATCTTGAGGAAAGAGTTGTGGCTGTGAATAGAGTTGCAAAAGTTGTGAAGGGTGGTCGCCGTTTCTCTTTTGCTGCACTTATCGTTGTTGGCGATAAAAACGGTAAAGTTGGTTACGGCTTAGGAAAAGCAAAAGAAGTTCCTGATGCTATTCGTAAAGCTGGAATGAAGGCTTCTAAGCGAATGATTAAAGTATCTATCGAAAATGGAACAATTCCTCACGAAGTACTTGGATTATTTGGTGCTGGTCAAGTCCTCCTTAAGCCAGCTGGAGAAGGTACAGGTATTAAGGCTGCTGGTGCATGCCGTTCAATTTTGGAGCTTGCTGGAGTTAAGAACGTTCTTACGAAATCAGTTCGTGGATCGAATCCTCACAATATTGTGAAAGCAACTTTCAAAGCACTTAAGAATCTTCGCTCTCTAGATGAGGTAGCGACAGTTCGTGGTGTAAACACTAAAGGTCTTCGCATGAAGGCTAAAGCTGCAAAAGCTTAAGGTGAATTATGAGTAAGCAAATTACAGTTAAACTTAAAAGAAGTGTTATTGGTTGTACTGATAAACAAAAAGCAACAATTAAAGGCCTTGGCTTGAGAAAGCTTAATCATTCTAAGACGCTTGAGAATACTCCAGCTGTCCGCGGAATGATTAAAGCAATGATTCAGTGGCTTGAGATCGTTAAATAATTATTAGAGGTTGAATATGTTAACTCTTAGAACATTAAAAAGTACGAAAGGTGCTCACAAGAACATCAAACGTATAGGCCGCGGTCAAGGATCTGGTCAGGGTACTCAGGCCGGTAAAGGTCACAAAGGACAAAAAGCTCGGACTGGCGGAGGAATTCGTATTGGTTTCGAAGGTGGTCAAATGCCGCTTTACAGACGTTTACCAAAAGTCGGTTTCTCTAACGCAGCTTTCAAAACTGAATACGCGGTTTTAAACTTAGAAAAACTTGCTTCAAAATTTGATAAAGAAGTTGTTACTCGTGAAACACTTGTAGATAAAGGCCTTCTAAGCGGTATTAACAAGTCTATGCCAATCAAGATTTTGGCAAAGGGTGAATTTAATAAGCCACTTACCTTTAAAGGCATTGAAAAGTTCTCTGCTAAAGCTTTAGAATTGATTAAAAAAGCTGGCGGCAAAGTTGAGAATGCCTAATTAAGAAGGATACAGGGATGTCATCGAATGTTTCTAAGCTCGAAGAGCTAAAAAAACGAGTTTTCTTTACTATTCTAATGTTAGGAATATACAGGGTAGCAACTCAGGTCCCGACTCCGGGAGTTGATGGTGCCGCCCTTTCTTCCTTCTTTGATGGAATGAAAGGCTCACTGTTTAGCGTGTTTAACACCTTCTCTGGTGGTGCCCTAGAAAGATTTTCAGTTCTTGCACTGGGAATCATGCCTTATATCACCTCATCGATTATTTTTAGTCTTCTATCTTATTCAATTCCTGCTCTCGGAGAATTGCAAAAAGAGCCAGATGGTCATAAGAAAATTTCACAATATACTAGGTATGCAACCGTACTTTTGTGTTTCTTTCAGGGTTATGGTCTAGCTGTTGGTCTTGAGAACATAAAGTCTCCAAACGGTCTTCCTGTGGTTATTGATCCAGGCATGAGCTTTCGTCTATTAACAGTAATTAGCTTAACAGCTGGTACTATGTTTGTTATGTGGCTTGGTGAGCAAATTACTGAGCGTGGAATTGGAAATGGCATTTCTCTTGTTATTTTTGCTGGTATCGCTGCGGGAATACCAACTGGTATGAGAGACACATTTAATCTACTTCAGAATGGAGAAATGAGCGTATTAAATCTCTTGATTGTTATTGCGATCATGTTGGTTTCATTCTGGTTCATTATTTTTGTTGAAAGAGCGTTTAGAAAAGTTCCTGTTCAGTATGCTAAGAGAGTAGTGAATAATAGAGTGTTCGGTGGTCAGTCTTCTCATTTACCTATTAAGGTAAACATTTCTGGTGTTATGCCACCAATTTTTGCGAGTGCTTTGTTGGGTTTTCCTACAACAATTTCTCAGTTCATTCCTCAAGAGAGCCCTCTGAAGGTTTACTTTACGAATATTGAACAGCTTTTTTATCCTGGTAAGATGCTCTATAACTGTGTCTTTATTGGATTAATTATTTTCTTTGCTTATTTCTATTCTACCATTCAGTTCAAAACAGACGATGTGTCTGAATCATTAAAGAAAAATGGTGGTTTCATTCCAGGGATTAGGCCTGGAGAGCAAACAGCAGATTTTTTAAATCAGGTCATAAGTCGTCTTACTCTCGTTGGTGCGATCTATGTAGCAGCGATTTGTATTATGCCTGCGATACTTTTTAATTATGCAAAAGTTCCATTTTATTTTGGTGGAACATCTCTCTTAATTCTTGTTGGAGTTGCCATAGATACTATGGCACAGGCTGAGGGATTTATGATCTCTCAAAGACTAGATACTGCTTACAAGGTTAAGGGCAAATACTCTGGTGCAAAAAGGTTTTAATGAAATCTCACCTCATATTTATAGGTGCACCGGGATCTGGTAAGGGGACACAAGCTAGTAAATTCGTTTCAGATAGAGCTTTTAAACATATCTCTACTGGTGATTTACTTCGATCAGAAATTGCTAAGCAATCTCCTCTTGGGCTAGAAGTTAAAAAAGTGATGGATGAGGGCAAGCTTGTTTCTGATGAGCTTGTCATAAGACTTCTTCAGGCAAACGTTAACCTGACAGAGTCACAATATATTTTTGATGGCTACCCAAGAAATATTGCTCAAGCTGAAACCCTTGATCTAGAAGTTCTTAAGGGGTCAGCCTCAACGGCAGTATATTTTGATATTAATATGGAAAAGTTAGTTGAAAGACTAACCAACCGCAGGACATGTAAGACCTGTGGAGCAATATATAACCTGATTTCGAAAAAGCCTAAGGTAATGGGCCAATGCGATCAATGCGGTGGTACCGATCTCGTACAAAGAGCGGACGACAAGGAAGAGGTGATAAAAAACCGCCTCAAGGTCTTTACGGAGACCATAAACCCTGTCCTTAAGTACTACCAAGATCTTGGTCGTTTGATGAAGGTTGATGCTGAAGCTGAAGTTGACGCAATCTTTAATAAGATTTCGTCAAAAGTGTGACGTTTCAGAATTAAAATTATTGTCTTATAGTTTTTATTTTTATATAAGGTCACTTACTTTTTAGGACGGGCATGGCTGAGTCAACTGACACAATTGAAGTTGAAGGGGAAGTTTTAGAACTTTTACCTAACACACGTTTTAGAGTAAAACTCCCTAATGGGCACGTAGTTCTCGCGCATATTAGTGGAAAGATGAGAATGAATTTTATCAAGATCCTTCCTGGGGATAAGGTTGTGATCGAGATTAGTAAATATGACCTAGATAAGGGTCGAATCATTTTTAGAAGCAAGGGTTAATTATGAAAGTACGTTCATCTGTAAAGCCGATCTGTAAAGACTGTAAAGTAGTAAAACGCCAAGGCGTTTTAAGAGTAATCTGTAAAGTAAATCCAAAACATAAGCAAAAACAAGGCTAGTAGGGGAAATATATGGCACGTTTATTAGGTGTAGACTTACCAAGAAATAAAAAAATGAGCGTTGCACTTAGAGCAATCTATGGTGTAGGCCCAAAAGTAGCAGCAGACGTTCTGGCGAAAGTTGGAATTAGTGCTGACAAAAGTTCAAACGAAATCACAGAGGAAGAAGTTCAGCAAATTCGAGCTGCCCTTGATGAGTACACTGTAGAGGGTGACCTTCGTCGTGAAATCGCATTGAATATTAAGCGTCTTAAAGATTTAGGATGCTACCGCGGTATCCGTCACCGCAAGGGTTTACCGGTTCGTGGTCAGCGTACACATACGAATGCACGCACTCGTAAAGGTCCTGCTGTTGCGATTGCAGGTAAGAAATCAATTAAGGCAATGAAATAATTTAAGGTAGGAATATATGGCTATAACTAATGCACAAAAAGCTTCTGGTATGTCTACTGGTTCTGCTACTGGCGGAGCTAAGGGTGGAAAGAAAAAAGCACGCAAAAATTTAAATCACGGCGTTTGTCACATTCACGCTTCATTCAATAACACTATCGTCACAATTAGTGACGCTGATGGAAATGCTGTCGTATGGGCTTCTGCTGGTGGCTTAGGTTTCCGTGGATCAAAAAAATCTACTCCGTTTGCTGCTCAAGTTGCTTCTCAAGAAGCTGCAAAGAAAGCTGCCGAGCATGGACTTTCATCAGTTGACGTTAAAGTTAAAGGTCCGGGAGCTGGCCGTGAAAACGCTATACGTGCTCTTTTGGCTGCAGGTCTTAGAATTACTTCTGTTGCCGATATGAGCCCAATGCCTCACAATGGTTGTCGCGCTCCAAAGAGAAGAAGAGTTTAAGCGTAGTCATTCTGTCTTTCGTTTCACCGTTAGTTATTAGGAGTTATGATGAATTCATTTATGAGTAAAAACTGGGCAGGCATGATTCGTCCAGCTGCTTTAGAAGTAGATACTGAAGGTTTAAAATCAAATTATGGTAAGTTTACTGCTAAGCCACTTGAGCGTGGTTATGGTCTTACTCTTGGTAACTCTTTAAGAAGAGTTCTTTTGTCATCACTTCAAGGTGCCGGTATCGTTGCTGTGAAGGTTGATGGTGTAGACCATGAGTTTGGAACAATCAATAATATTAAAGAAGAAGTTTCTGAAATTATCCTTAATTTAAAAGAAATTAGATTCAAAATTATAGATAAAGAAGAAGTGACTCTCGTTCTAGAAAAAAATTCAGAAGGTGCAGTTAAAGCTTCAGATATCCAAGAAAATACTCACGTAAAAGTATTAAATCCTGACCATACAATCTGTAACGTTTCTTCAGGCGGTTCAATTCGTATGGAGCTAAAAGTTGCTCGTGGTAAAGGTTATGTTACAGCTCTTGATAATAAAGAAGCTTTTGACCTACCTGTGGGCTGGATTTATATCGATACTCTTTTCTCACCTGTTCACCGTGTGAACTACACTGTTACTAACAGTCGTGTTGGTAAGAGAACGGACTACGACAAGCTTACTCTTGAAGTTTGGACGAATGCTGGTATCGATCCTGTTGATGCTGTAGCTATTTCAGCCAAAATCCTACGTGATCAGCTTTCTGTATTCCTTAACTTTGAAGATAAAGATGCTCCTACAGAAGTTAAGCCAGTTGGTGCGACAGCTTCAAGTGGTGGAGTTGCTAACGAAGCTCTTTTAAAGCCAGTATCAGAACTTGAGTTATCAGTTCGTTCAGCAAACTGTTTGCAGAACGCTAATATTAAATACATCTACGAACTAGTTTCAAAAACTGAAGGCGAGATGCTTAGAACTAAGAACTTTGGACGTAAGTCTCTTAACGAAATCAAAGAGATTCTATCTTCAATGGGACTTGGTCTTGGTATGAAAGTCGACAACATTATGAAACAGGTTCAGCACGCTGACTAAGCGTTCTTATAGGGGAATTTTATGAGACATGGTAATCACAAATACAAATTAGGTGTAAAACCTCAACACAGAAAAGCACTTGTTCAGGGTCTAGCTATGGAACTAATCATCCATGGAAAAATTAGAACTACTGAAACAAAAGCAAAAGCGATTAAGCCTTTCGTAGAAAAGCTAGTTACAATTGCTAAGAACGATACTGTTGCTAACAGACGTCTTGCTTTTACAAAACTTAATAATAAAGAAGCTGTAACTGCCTTGTTTACGACTGTTGCTCCGAAATTTAAGCAGCGTCCAGGTGGATATACTCGTATCTTAAAGCTTTCTGAAGGTCGTCTTGGAGATGGTGCTAAAGAAGCTTTTATTGCATTCGTTGAGTAATACTTCAATCTGATCATCTATGAGACCTTCCTAGTTTAAAAGCTAGGAAGGTTTTTTTTTATATGCTAAATCGAATCATCATTATTGGGCTTATCATCTTATCCGCTGTCGGCTACTCAATTTATCAAAAAAACTCACTTGAAAGTCAGCTTGCGAGCAAAGAAAGCTCTATTTTGAATAAACTCCCAATGGGTGTGTTTGAGACTTTGGCCGGTAAACCGTTTGATCCAAATGAGCTTTATTCAGAAAGGCTCGGTCTTCTTGTTGTTCATTTTTGGGGGACTTGGTGCGCCCCTTGCGAAGCTGAACTTCCTGAGCTTTTAACCTTTATAAAGCGATTTGAAGGCCGCAGTGATGTTAAATTTTTATTGGTTGCTGTTAATGATGAAAAATTTAAAATAGAGAAGCACCTTAAAACTCTTTCCATACCAGCTTCTTCAATTGAGTGGCTCATTGATAATAAAAATGTTCACCGTGATATTTATGGTACCACTCGAGTCCCAGAAACTTATGTGTTCTCGTCGGATAAGACGACACTAAGGAAGTATATGGGTCCGCAAGAGTGGAATAAGACTATGTTTTTCCAAAGTTTTGACGAATTTCTGCAGATCTCCCAATCAAAATTGTAAATAAAATCCGCATTCAGACAAATCTCCTGTCAAGAAAAACGACAAACTGTCGATAAGTAAGACGATTACTAAAATAGATGTTCATGGACTGAGCATCTGTCACAGGAGAAACGTCATGATTGATTGGAAAGCGATTAAAGAACTTCATACAACAAAGAGTCTCGAGAAGATCATAGGGAACTGGTACGGACTCGACTTAGTGTATGTGGACACGCAAGGGCGCGCGCAATTCATTCAAGATCCCTCCTATGCTTTTAAGTCACCATTTTTAAAACTTCAAATGACCCACTCATATGGCCATGACTGGCTCGAAACGGACATTGAAAAAGTCTTCGAATTCTTTAATTCATCATCTGAAGAGGGGTATGAATTTAATGCCTTCTTCCCAGGAACATATGGGTACTCACACAAAGTTGTAGTGGATGGAGAGTTTTGTGGAGTGGTGATTGCTTATCCTTATTTCAAAGACACATCGACGTCTGAGGAAATGGAAGGTGTTCATCAAAAAATGGTGGAATGTGGGATTAGTGAAGAAGATGCAAAATTTGCAATCTCTAAGGTAAAAAAATTCTCAGGTCGCTTTTATACAGAAATGAAAGAGCTTGTGTGGATCATGGCCGATGAAGTGGGAACATTTCATCAGGAGATTTCTAAGCGTGAATCAAGAATTATGGACCTTAATTCGGAGCTCGGTAATAAATATCGCTATCATAATCTGATAGGTAAATCGAAAAAGATGCAACAGGTGTATCACCTCCTCTCTAAGGTCGCGAACTCTGAGTCAACTATCATGATTCAAGGTGAAAATGGTACGGGTAAAGAAATGGTGGCAAAGGCCATTCACTATAATTCAACAAGAAAAGATGCTGTCTTCATGGCCGTAAACTGTTCTGCATTTAACGATAACCTTCTCGATTCAGAACTCTTTGGGCACGTCAAAGGTGCATTTACAGGAGCTATAAAAGACAAAAAAGGTGTCTTCGAAGTTGCCAATGGTGGAACCCTATTCTTAGATGAAATCGGAGATACGTCTCCATCAATGCAAGTTAAACTTCTTCGTATCCTACAAGAGGGAACCTTCCTTCCAGTAGGTGCCACAACTCCGAGAAAAGTGAATGTGAGAGTTCTTGCGGCAACAAATAAAAATCTTAAAGAGATGATTGCCAAGGGTGAGTTCAGAGAAGATCTTTATTATAGAATTAACGTGATTAACGTTGCCATTCCAGCTCTAAGAGAAAGGCAAGAGGATATCCCAGTATTAATGGATTTCTTCCTCCAAAAACGCTGTGAGGAAGCGGGTGTTCCTTTAAAAACGTTTTCCAAAAAGTGTCTAGAGAAGATGCTAGATCACCACTGGCCAGGAAACGTGCGTGAACTTCAAAATGAGGTTGAGCGTCTTGTGGTTCTTGCCGGCGAAGATAAAACAATTACCCCAGATATGTTGTCTGCAAGAATACTAGAAAGTGGTGAATCACACTCACATTCTCATTCAGGTGGAAGTGTTCTGAAAGGTGTCAATACCAATGGGTCCTTAAAGGATGCACTTGAAGAGCTAGAGATTCTCATGATTAGAGAAGGGCTCAAGCGTTGTGGATTTAATAAATCCAAACTCGCGAAGGAATTAGGAATTTCTCGGGCAGGACTAATCATGAAAGTTGAAAAGTACGGACTAGATAAACGAGCTCAAAAACGCGCCGCTGGCGAGTAATCGAATAAAGGGGAAGGCAAGCCTTCCCCTTTTTAATTTTTAAATATGCCAAAAATTATTGATACAAAAATTACCCACGAAAAAGTGGTTCTCTATGATGATGGTGAGGATGTTTTCGTAGAAGGTGATACTTCAAGAGATCTCTTTATTATTCAAGAAGGTGAAATAGAGATCTTTAAAAAATCTCCTTTAGGTGAACTAAAGCTCGCTGTTTTCAATCGTGGTGATTTCTTTGGAGACATGGCCCTTTTGCAAGGAGGACATCGTTTTGCTGGTGCAAAGGCCAAAGGAAAAACGAAGCTTCTGGTCATTCAACCGGGTGGCTTTCTTCTAAAAATTAGAAGAGATCCGACCTTCGCGTTTGAAATGCTCCAAGCCTTATCTCTAAGAATTAAAGTTTCCAACGAGCGTCTTCTTGAGGTGATTCAAAAGGGTAATATTCCTAAAGAGAAAGTGGAAGAAATCCTTCAGATGCTGAGTGGAAAATGATCACAAATCTTACAACAAAAAAGATGGTGGTCATTTCTGATCTTCATTTTGGTAATCCCTTTTCAACAACCACACATATTGTTCTTGATTTTATTAAATGGGCCGCAGCTCAAAATTACGATATTTGTATTAATGGAGATGGTCTTGAGGTCGCGCAAGCGTCGCTTAGTAAAATGGTCACTGAAATGCCAGAAGTGGTTCGGACCATTAAGAATATAAATAAGGAAAACCATAGCATCTATTACATTGTTGGTAATCACGATATGCCCTTTGAGAATTTTCTAGAAGATTGGGGCTATTTTAAAGTGTCCCCCTTTTTAAATGTGCAATCAGGAAATTCAAGAATTCGAATTGAGCATGGACACATCTATGATCCATTGTTTGTGAAATATCCAAGACTTTATGAGAAGCTCACTCACTTGGGAGGACTTCTCTTGAAAATTTCTCCACGGCTTTATAAAAGTTGGATCGCTTTTGAAAAATGGAGAGCGCATTTAAGGGCCAGAAAAACGGGAATCATTGGGGAGCCTCCTGAGTTTCAGGAGGCAGCGAGAGAAATTTCTGAAAGAGGATTTGATTGTGTCGTGTTTGGTCATACTCATCATCCTGGAGAAGTCATCCTTGATAATGAGAAAAGATATTTAAATCCAGGCTCCTGGCTACTTTCTTGCCATTATGTTGAAATAAACAACGGCCATGTCTCACTTAAAATTTGGGATAATTCAAAGCAGCATTCTTTACCCTGAAGGTCTTCCAAGGTATAACTTTTGGACAAAATTCAGGAGGGTCCTATGTTGACCAACGATCAACGTCGCGAACAACTTTCTTCGCTTTCAAAACAAGCAGAATTGGGTGGCGGTCTAGAAAGAATTAAGAAACAACACGAACAGGGAAAATACACGGCTCGAGAAAGAATCAATAAGTTACTTGATCCAGAATCATTTATTGAGTTTGATAAATTTGTCGTTCATCGTTGCGATTCTTTTGGAATGGAGAAAACTAAATATCTTGGTGACGGTGTTATTACCGGGATTGGGAAAATTAATGGCCAGCAAGTTGCTATATTTTCTCAAGACTTCACCTGTTGGGGTGGTGCTCTCGGTGGAGCATTTGCAAAGAAAATTTGCAAGGTCATGGACTTCGCTCTTGAAAATAAAATACCAGTCATTGGTATTAACGATTCTGGGGGAGCAAGAATCCAAGAGGGTGTTGAATCCCTAGCCGGTTATGCTGAAATCTTCTACCGAAACGTGAAGGCCTCGGGAGTGATCCCGCAAATCTCTCTCATTATGGGTCCATGTGCTGGTGGGGCGGTTTATTCTCCGGCCATGACTGATTTTATTTTTATGGTAGATAAAACGTCATACATGTTTGTGACTGGCCCCGATGTTATTAAAACAGTGACCCACGAAGAAGTGACAAAAGATGACTTAGGTGGAGCTCATACACATAACGAAAAATCTGGGGTAGCCCACTTTAGAACAGATGATGAAGATGATTGCTTTGAAAGAGTTAGAGAATTATTTTCCTTTATCCCAGCTTGTAATAAAGTAAAGCATTCTTTAAAGCTCACGACTGATTCAGTCACAAGATCTAATAATAAACTTAAAAACTTCATCCCTGACAATTCAAAGAAACCTTATGATATGCATGAGCTTATTCTTGAAGTCATCGATGATCAGCACTTTTTAGAAGTTCATGCTGACTTTGCTAAAAACATTCTGACTGGATTTGCTTCTATTGGTGGAATTAAGGTCGGAATTGTAGGAAATCAGCCAAGTTTTTTGGCCGGTTGCTTAGATATCGACTCTTCTGTAAAGGCCGCTAGATTTGTCCGTTTTTGTGATGCCTTTAATATTCCGATTATCACTCTTGTAGATGTCCCAGGATTCTTACCGGGTACAGTTCAGGAGTATGGTGGCATTATCCGTCACGGAGCTAAATTATTATACGCATACTCTGAGGCAACAGTTCCACTTATTACTTTAATTACGAGAAAAGCCTATGGTGGCGCCTATGATGTGATGGCATCAAAACACATAAGGGCCGATATTAATTTGGCTTACCCGACAGCAGAAATTGCCGTGATGGGAGCTGAAGGTGCGGTTAATATTATTTTTAGAAATGAACTTAATGGATTAAAAGGCGAAGATTTCAACAAGAAGAAAGCGAGTCTTGTGGAAAACTATGAAAATAACTTCGCTAACCCTTATAGAGCAGCAGAGCTTGGGTATGTGGATGAGATCATTAATCCAGAAATCACAAGACAGCGATTGTATCAGTACCTTAAGGCATTAGAGCATAAAAAGATTTCAACGCCAGATCGTAAACACGGGAATATTCCACTATGAAAGGTAAAAGAGTTTTAATTATTAATCGTGGAGAAATTGCTATTCGAGTTGCAAAAGCGCTAAACGAGTTGGGTCTTGTTTCTGTTGGTGTTTGGACTGATAACGAAACCGAGCCACCTCATCTAGAGTATTGTCAAGAATGGGTAAGACTCGCTGGTAATAACAATAAAGAAACTTATCTAGATATCCCAAAAATCATGAAGCTCATTGATGACTATAAAATCGATGGCGTTCATCCAGGTTATGGATTCTTATCAGAGAACAGGGAGTTTTCTGAAGCTCTCGCGAAAAAGGGAATTACCTTTATTGGCCCAAATCCAACCGCCGTTTATAAAATGGGGGCGAAGGATATTTCTAAGCAGGTTGCTAAGGAAGCTGGTGTCCCAGTTGTTCCTGGTTCAATTGGGGAAGTTCCCACAGTTGAGGAAGCTATTAAGCTCGGTAACGAAATGGGTTACCCGATTCTTCTTAAGGCCGTTGCTGGTGGCGGTGGTAAGGGGATGAGACCATGTTATTCAGAAGAAGATGTTAAAAATAATTTTGCAGCAGTTCAGCGAGAAGCTCTTTCTAGTTTTGGATACGCGGGCCTATTAGTTGAAAAATATATTTTGAATCCTCATCATATTGAGGTTCAGATCCTCGCGGACAAAAAAGGCAATGTGTATCACATCTTTGAGCGTGAATGCTCTGTCCAGCGTCGTCATCAAAAAATTATTGAAGAAGCGCCATCACCATTTATTGGAAATGATGAAGCATTAAGAAAATCCATTTGTGAGACGGCCGTAAAGTGTGCCAGGGCCGTTAATTATGATTCAGCTGGAACGGTTGAGTTCATTATGGGGGAAGATAAAAAATTCTACTTTCTTGAAATGAATACTCGTATTCAGGTCGAGCATCCGATCACTGAAGAGATCACTGGAGTTGATCTCGTTGCGAATATGATTAAAGCTGCTTTTGGTGAGCCACTTGATTTTAAATCTCAAGAGGACATCAAGATTCAAGGGCACGCGATTGAGCTTCGTATTTGTGCGGAGGATCCAATAACAATGCTTCCTGCCCCAGGAAAAATTGTAGGATTTGAAACAACCTTTCCTCAAGGAATTCGCTTCGATCATTGTATCTATCCAAAGTTTACCATCACTCCTGATTTTGATCCGATGATTGGAAAACTGATCGCAAGAGGGTTTAACCGCGATGTGGCCCTTCGAAAAGTTCGGAACGCTGTCGATGGACTCATTATTGACGGCATTAAAACAAATATCGCTCTTCATAAAGTCATCCTGGATGAGGATCATTTTCGAAAAGGGAATTATTCAACAAACTATATAGGTACTATTAAGCCACAGGAAAAAGTTGCACCTCAAGAAGATATGAAGTCCTTCATGCTCAAGGTCGCGGCGATTGAATTAAATCAAATGGGAGGGAAGGTATGAGATATTATTTTCTTAACCAAGACATGAAAGAATTCAGTCTTGATGTTGAAATTCAACCGGGGAAAGTTTTTGAGTTTACGCACGAAGGTGCGAAAACAAAATTATTTTTAAAGAGTCTCGCGGGAAAAAACTATTATTCCTTTGATGGCGTGGCCTGGAAAAAGCTCGCGGCACTCGGTGTGAATGAAGTCCTCGTTTCAAATTCCGAAGTTTATAAGGTTTATAGAGGCTTTAAACCTTCTGGTCTTAATAAAGGTGGAGCTGGGGCACTTATTACTCAGATGCCTGGTAAGATTGTTAAAATCATGAAAAAAGAAGGGGACAAGGTTTCTAAGGGTGAAACAGTCCTTATTCTTGAGGCCATGAAAATGGAAAATGAAATTAAGTCCGGTGCGGATGGCACAGTTAAATCTGTGAACGTCAAAGAGGGCCAGGCCCTTGAAGCTGGATTCTTAATGGTTGAAATCGAAGAATAAATAAAGGGCCTAAGGGCCCTTTTTCTTTTTAGGTTTAAAGAGATCAATTCCGATACCAAAAGTCGTAGGACTATAGTTTAAGTTGTACTCAATGGTACCGTCGTAAAATCCATGTTTTAATTTTGAGAAAACAGTTTTTTGGTCAATAAAAAGAGAAACTCTACCGCGTTGATATTCTAAGCGATGACCGATCGATGTATTATATCCCTGAACCTTCATATCGTCAGCGTAATCATCCCACGCCTTACCTGGAATAATGTGAACAGACCGGGCCTTACCAGTTGAGATACCAACATCACCTTTAATGGTGTAACTTAACTTTCCCGCTTTTTCTGAATTTAAAACAACAAATTGTCTTCCATAACCAATTTGCCAATTCATGTTCATGTGAGTGTTACCAAGATAAAGAAGATTTGAACCTTCTGGTATTGGAGATGAGAAGTCGTACGTTTCTTGTTCTACTTCTTGAAAATCGTACCCATCTTGAGATTTATTATAAGTAAGGCTCTTTAGATATTTCGGATGAAAAATAGTGAAGTAGATAATGTTATTTTTCTTCTCCATGGAAAAAGTGAAGGTATTCGTTGGTTCATCAATCCATCGGCCCGCATCTTGGAAGTGTTCCCAAGTTCTTGGATC
>CAMAYW010000004.1 GCA_945862475.1 Bacteriovorax stolpii | reverse complement strand
GAAGGCGAGGCCATCCTAAAAAAGATTCGAGATCTCTCCCAAGGGGGAGGTTCTCACTTAATCGCTATGACGGAATGGGGAAAAAAGAGTACTTCAGTCGCCTTTGCGGAATGGACTAAGACCCTCATTGAGCGCCCTGCAAAAATCTTCTTCTTGATCGCAGGAGCTGAAGGCTTCTCCGACGAGGTCTTAAAGTCTTGCCAAGAAAGGATCTCCCTTTCAGAGCTGACTTTCCCTCATAAGTTGGCCAGAATACTTCTAGTGGAACAACTTTATCGTGCCCAGACCATTAGATCAGGACACCCTTACCACAACTAGGGGATTCATATGCAAACGATTCAAAATTTAAGCCCTCGAGTTCTTCTCGTTGTGATGGATGGATTTGGAATCACTCAAAATGATTTTAAAAACGCCATCAAAGCGGCCCATAAACCAAATCTTGAAGATGCTTTCCTTCACTACCCTCTAACCACCATTCAACCCGGTGGTGAGTCCGTTGGATTACCAAAAGGTGTTTCTGGTAACTCTGAAGTGGGACACTTGAATCTTGGAGCGGGTCGACCTGTCAGACAAGATCTCGTTCGTATCAACGAATGCATTCAAAATGGAACTTTAAAAAATTTACCAAAGCTTCAAGAGCTTATTCAAAAAGCCAAAGCGGGAACAAAAAGAATTCACCTTATGGGTCTTCTCTCTGACGGTGGTGTTCATGCCCACATCAATCACCTAAAAGAGATATTAAAAATATTAAGAGAGCATTCAGAGCTTCAACTCTATCTTCACGCATTCATGGATGGACGTGATACTTCAAAAGATAAAGGCGTTAATTACGTTAAAGAAATTCTTGAATGCCCAGGATTTAAATTCGCCAGTATGGGTGGAAGATCCATCGGAATGGATCGAGATCGCCGGTGGAATAAAATTGAACACCATTATAAGACCATCACTGGCCAGGGAGAAAGATCAACTCTTAAGCCTCAGGATTATATTTTAGAGCAATACAAGAATGGTCTTTTTGATGAATTCATTACACCGGTTCTTTTTACTGAGGATGGAGCGGTTCAAAATGGAGATTGTGTCTTCTTTTTTAATTACCGTCCTGATAGAGCGAAACAAATTACACTCGCGATGAATGATCCTAAATTTACGGAATTTCCAGTTCCTATTAAAGCTGATTATTTTCTTTGCATGACTCCATATGTGCAAGATGAGCTTCCACATCTTCCAGTACTTTTTGATAAAGAAAAAATCAAAGGAACACTGGCTGAATACATCTCTAAAATAGGAAAGAAGCAATTTAAGATTGCTGAGACTGAAAAATATGCTCACGTGACTTATTTCTTTAATGGTGGAGAAGAAACTCCTTTTGAAGGCGAGGAGCGAAGTCTTGTTCAATCTCCTAGAGAAGTTGCTACCTATGATCAAAAACCAGAGATGAGTGCCTTTGAAGTCACAGATAAATTATTAAAGGCCCTAGAAGATAAGTCCTTCAGTTTTTATCTTGTTAATTTTGCCAATGCGGACATGGTTGGGCATACGGGAAACTATGAAGCGGCGATCAAAGCGATAGAAGCTGTTGATTCGTGTGTGGGTAAACTCATGAAGAAGTGCGAAGAGCAAAATATTACACTTCTACTTACTGCTGACCACGGAAACGCAGACCAGATGGAATATGAAGAAGGGGGACCTCATACCTCACATTCTGATTCAGAAGTTCCTTTCTGTGTTGTTCACCCAAAACTTCGCGATCAAAATATTATGGTTAATACAGAAAGTAAGACGCTTGCCCTTAAGGATGTCGCTCCTACTGTTTTAAAAATATTAAATATCCCAAAACCTAAAGAATTCTCGGGTAACTCTATTTTTATTTAAAGGATTTTTATGTCAGTTTCACATATTGGTTTACTTTGCTCTGGTGGAGATTCACCTGGAATGAATTGTGCGATAAGGGCCGTGGTTAGAACGGCACTCTTTAAGGGAATTCAGGTCACGGGAATTAAGCGCGGTTATGCGGGTCTTCTTCGTGGTGAATTTCAAACTATGAATCTCTCGTCCGTTGGAAACATCATTCAGCGTGGGGGAACAATTCTTCAGACGTCGCGCTCTCCAGAATTTATGAAACCAGAATTTCGGAAAAAAGCAGTTGATATTCTTAGGGCACAAAAAATTGATGCCCTTGTCATCATTGGTGGAGATGGTTCGTTTAATGGTGCGAAGGCCCTTTGGGAAGAACATCAATTTCCTGTCGTTGGTATACCTGGAACTATTGATAATGATATTTCAAGCACCGAGTATACGATTGGATTTGATACGGCCGTTCAGACCGCCATTGAGGCCGTCGATAGAATTCGAGATACGGCCCACTCTCATGCGAGAACCTTTCTGGTTGAAGTGATGGGACGTAATTCATCCGCCATTGCTCTTAAAGTAGGTGTCTGTACAGGTGCAGAGAACGTTCTTCTTCCTCATGAAAAAGTAAATCATCAAAAAATTGTAGATGATATTCAACGTGGAATAGCACGCGGAAAAGATTCTTCTATCATTATTGTGGCCGAGGGACCGACGGCGGGAAGAAGTTATGAGATTCAACACATATTAAAAGATATGCATCACGTGGACACTCATGTCGTCATCTTGGGCCATATTCAGCGAGGTGGATCACCAACCTCAAATGACCGCTTCATTGCCTCTCAAATGGGTCATATGGCAGTGGAAGCACTTCTTTCAAATCAATTTCCTAAAGTTACAGTTGTACAAAATGGAAAGGTTCTACTTACTGATTTAGCAAAATGTACAACGAAGGCCGATCATAATTTTAGTGAGTACCAGACTCTGGCACAGACTCTTTCAATTTAAGAGTTACTTCTAATCTCTTTTGATTTTAAGAGTTGCGTTGAGTTCGGAATTTATTTCGAAGTGGCTACACTGCTGGCAAAACGTCCACTCGGGATCATTTAAGTGAAATCTATCGATGTGAATCTTCGCCATTTTTTTTCTGAAATTCTCATAAGCACCAGAATGCCAAATATCTCTCCAGTCTTGCTTGTAAGCATCTCCAATAGGATGCTTTGCTATACAACAAGGGACAATATTTCCACTCACCTGAAATCGGATGTAAGCATATCCGACGAGACAAGGATTTGATGAATAAAAGTCTGCAGGAACTCCCCCATTAACGACATCAAAATCTAATTCTTTAATTGCAACGTCTTGATTATCTTTTTTAGTTGGAAGTGACATCAATCAGATCTCCGGAATACTTGTTAATGATTTGATCACAATACTCTTTTTGGAAAACGATGATGTCTTTTTCCATCGCATAATTGATCGCTTCCTTTAAAGAGTTGGCCATCGCTTTTAGCATTTCCTTTTTTGGAATATAGAGATGATGAATATCCCCATGAATCTCCATCGGCTTAAACCAAACTCTCTGTGCTCCAAGTTTATGGGCCAATTCAGAAACTTCTTTTAGGTGAAGACAGTTAAGTTTATTCACAACACACATGATGGTAAAAGAGACACCTGTTCCGTTGTTTTCCTCTCTTAATTTCGAAAATAAAGATATATTTTGCAAAACCTTTTCATAATTTTTTATCGTCTGACGAGGTCTCGTCTGAATATAAAGCTCTGGGTTTCCTGCAGAAATATTCGCAATAAAATGAAGATCAGTCGTTTTCTCACCACCTAGTCGATGGAGGCGATGAATATCCTCGGTGTCTAGATACTCCATATTTGAAAGTATCTCTACCTTGAAGCCTCTTTCTCGTGCCGCCGCTATAAAATCGACTGCATGATCATGCATAAGGGGATCACCCATTCCACCAAACTGAAGATAACTGACTGACCAAGGTAAACTTTGAATAATCTCATGACATACTTGAGGATCGATTTCCATTTTCATGTGATTTTTTGTAACTTCTGGCAATTCATCCCCTCCACTGCGTTTTTTTGTTTCTTCTATCGCCTCCGGGCCATAGAGCCCACAAAAAACACAACTATGGGTGCATCGGTTTGAGATATCAATATGAACATCTCGAATTCCTGAAAAGGTATTTTGAGTTTTAATATCCCATTCACGAAAATGATTGTTCCAAAAAGGAAAATAGACGTTAAGTTTAGTGCATCCACGAATTTTTAAATACTCAAAGACGTCTCTAAACTCCAAACATCTTTGATTAGTGGGTTCACCCTCTACATTTAAAACGACCCACTTCACTCCCATTTCCACAATTCCAGTAATCGTAGGTCCTAAAATTCTTAGATCTGACTCAATCTGAAACTCTACAATAAGATCTTTATCTTTCTCTAAAATGGATCGATAGCGATGGAACATGTCCATAAGATCTCTATCACCAGAATAAATCTGACCGATACCTTGATGCTTAAGCCATTTTTCAACTTGGTGAGTAGTCCGGATAGCAAAACCTTTAATACCAAGGGAGAGATACTTTTTTCTCCACTCATCAACAGCGAAGTCTTCTGCAGGAATTGAGAGAATGACCTCAGAAGATAAAAAAGTAACTTTTTGGAGAAAAATATTTACTTCTTCAGGAAGATCCTTAATCGAAGGAAGACGGATATAGAAAAGCTCCTTGGGCATGAGCTTAATTAATTTAATCTGAGGAATTTTAACTTCATTTACAAGATCTAGGGACAACATAAGTTTTAACGACCTCATGGCTTTAAAATTATTTAACCAAGAATTATGATGAGAGTCCAATGAGTAATTTTTATTCCGACTTAATCGACCAAATTACTCTCCCTAAGCAGTTTTTGAAATCACTTTAAACTCTAAGTGAGTAATTTGACCAAGTAACTCCCTTGCATCTATGAACCCATGTGGGCCATGAATATTGTCACTTGAAGAAATAAGATGAAAGTTCTGTCCCTCGCATAGATCTACAAAATCTTTTGAAAATGGCTCCTCGATAACCCCACTCGGAGTGATAGATCCGATGGCAAAACAATTATCAAGCTTACTAATAGGGATAAGTCCTGCGAGAAACCAATAATGAAGAAGGAGGGGGTACTCTAACCACTTTACGGATGAACTCTCAAGATCACCTAAGTCGTCGGTCATTTCGACATTTAAAACAAATCTTTTTAAGGGGATTGGGAGACCTCTTGATCTTGTGATGAAAACGATTTTTTCTTTAATGAATTTACCATATTTACCAATACCATTAATTTCTAAACCTGGGACACTCTTTGTTGAATAACCAAAGAGTGTGACAAGTGATGGTCCTTTTTTTGTTAAGTAGCATGTATGTATTTGAGTTTCCATTATTTCCCCTTTTGATTTAGGGAAGCAAAAATGAAACCAATAGAGAAGATGAGAAGTGCTTTGAATTACACTTCTAATGATGATCTGAATTAAAAAAATTACTTCCTATAGACAACTTCTAGCTCCGGAATATATTCGAGAATTTTTTGGTTTCTGTGAGTATCATAAATGTCATTATGACGAATGAATTCATGCAGGAGTTCAGGACGATCTTCACTCAAAATATATTTAATAACTCCTTTTAGAGAAATGATTAATGAGTTTTTGTCCCGCTCCTCATAGGAGTTCCATCCTGATTCTACTTTTTGAATATAGTTTTCAATTTTTCCAACTGCGTCCTCACGATAAGAGCGAGGTAAGACACTCGGAGAAAAGTGTTCAGGACCAAATAATAAATTGAAATTCGGAATTCTTTTTATGTTTTTAAATTTTGCTACATAATCACAATAGTCTGGGATGTGATGAATGTTATAGGCTTGAATCGTTGGCTGAATCTGACAAACTTGAATATTATATTCTTTAAATTTATCTTCTAATTCCCAGAGATTGGATTCAATATCACTCCATTTCTGTGGGTACCGAATAAATTCATTTATCTTTCCAATTCCATCCATTGAAACGAGAAGAATAATACCTTTAAATTTGGGCCAAAGTTCTTTGGCCTCAGCAGGAATGCGGGTTAAATTTGTATTATAAGAAAGATTGATATTTTTTGATTTGTTCTCGCTCGCAATTTTTCTTAAAAATTTCCAACAGTCCTTTATCAGTAACGGCTCACCACCCGCAAGATGAATACGTTCGAAATAATCACTGTATTGAAAAAGTTCATCCCAAAAGTGTTCCGATTCATACCAAGTCATGTTTTTGTATTTTTCAGTTGATTGTGGTCCGTACATCAGTTCATATTCTGTAAAAAGTTTTTTGGAACTGTACGGTAGGCACATTCTGCACGCAAGATTACACAAATTCCCAAACCTTAAATCAACCCATCGGATCATTGGATCAACAGAAATTTTATTTTGAATTTCTTTTGGAACAAGAAAATCCCTATTCGCAGATATTCTGTAACTCTCGCTGCCTGTATCCTCAATTCTCCAACAACCATCGCAGGATTTATGCTTTGTCCCTTCATGCATACTTTTTCTTATTTCTTGCATGAGAGATGAATTCCAATGTCTTCGGATCGCATTAGGTTGACCAGCAAGTATTGTCTCGCCATCAGAATCTCTAGAGAATCCGTCAGCAGAGGGGCCTAGGCAACAGTTATTAAAATGGCCCATTCCATCAACAAAGAGATGTAGCCAAGGTAGAGAACAAAGAGTGTTTGTCATATATCTATGCTAAATGGAAATGAAACAGATCACAAGATGTAGATTATAGAGGTCTAGACTCAAAGAAACAGTTGAGCTGCTTAATCCCTTTTTCATTCGTGACAAAAGACGAATGAATAAGATCCAACCTCTTAGCGAGTTTTTCTTTAATGTGAGCGCAGGCTTTTTTAGGTTCAGAAGAGCACATGGCAGAGTCAGAGACTTTAACGCAAAGATATTTAAAGAGTACTTTTTTTCCGCTCACACAAACAATTTCCTGTTTGCTCTTATCCACATAGGCCCTGAGATAATAAGGATCCGATGCTTTTTCTTTTTCACAAAACTCTCCTACCTCAATTTTTCTTCCCATGCAGTCTAGTTTTGTACCAGAGACATAATCAATCAGGGGAGAATCAGGATAACCGGATTTACTACAAACATATTTAAATGAATGCTGGCTTTTTTCAGTGATAGAAACATCATCTTGAATAATATGAGTCAGACCTATTAATGGAAAAAGAAGAAAGAAGAGAATCATCTATTCACGCATTCAATAAAACTATCAGTAATATCTGCAATGAGCTTATAAGTATTGTTCTTATTGACGGAATAAAAAGCACCGTACTCATTCTCACCTGGCCAGTAATGAAGAAAAACGAATTTTTTTCCTTCAATATTATAGTAGAGAATTTCGCCAGCATCAGGTCCAACTTGACCGTTTCTTAATCGTGTATCACTGAATTCTTCCATGGATTGCTCTAAGGACGTATTTCGTCTTCCGCTCTGAGATGAAAGCCATTTATGAATCAGTCTTTTTTCAACGGTCGTAAATTTCGCATGATTTTTTGATACGACAATTGGCTTGATCCCTAATTCCTTGAGTGCATTCTTAAATTCCCAGGTTTCTTGGAATTTACAAATATCAGCGGCATTCGAATTAAAAGAAATAAGTAATACAAGGGTCAAAAGAAATTTCATTGAAGCGTCTCCGTAAAAGTGACGCTAAATTAAATAAAGTGAGGGTCTTTGGAAAGAGAAATTAAAAAGATTACCCTATCTAATTTTTAGATAGGGTA
Organism: Bacteriovorax stolpii; assembly: GCA_945862475.1. Taxonomy (GTDB): domain Bacteria; phylum Bdellovibrionota; class Bacteriovoracia; order Bacteriovoracales; family Bacteriovoracaceae; genus Peredibacter. The sequence continues at coordinate 15,574 of CAMAYW010000004.1, read as the reverse complement.
ATCAGGATTGAATCGATTAACCTGGCCACATTCCACGAAGTCTCATCGCACCTTCAAGGCGCTGAAGTGAAGTAATGAACGCCGCTTGCTTCATATTCACTTTGAAAACCTCAGCGTTTTTCCAAACCTTATCAAAGGCTAACTTCATGATATCGTGAAGTTTACTGTTCACAGTTTCAAGATCCCAGAAGAACATCTGAAGACCCTGTACCCATTCGAAATAAGACACAATCACACCACCAGCATTACAAAGAATATCTGGGATAATGAGACCCCCACGGGCCGTGATAATATCGACAGCTTCATGAGTAAGAGGTCCATTGGCCCCTTCCGCAATCATTTTAGCTTTCACACGATGAGCATTATCTTTAGTTACAACTCCATCAATCGCAGCTGGAATAAGAACATCCACATCAAGCTCTAAGAGTTGTTCATTAGAAATGTGTTCCGCCCCAGGAAGATCACGTAGATATTTCTTTTGCTTAACCCACTCAATACATTGAGGGATATCAAGACCATTTTTATTATAGATGGCCCCTGAAACATCAGAGATCGCCAGAATTTTTGCACCTTGAGCGACGAGATCAACCGCCGCAGGCATCCCAACTTTACCAAATCCGTGAATCGCAACAGTTGTGTCTTTTCCAACTTTTTTGTTCATTTTTTCATAAGCAAAATTGATACAGAAAACAACACCTTTACCAGTCGATTCAGCACGACCTAGAGATCCACCAATCGCGATTGGTTTCCCCGTTACAACTCCTGGAATCGCATAACCATGGAGCTGAGAATACGTATCCATAAGCCATGCCATCGTTTGTCCATCTGTTCCGATATCGGGAGCAGGAATATCTTTATCAGGGCCAATGATCATCGATATCTCAGTCGTATACCTACGAGTGAGGGCCTGAAGTTCAGCGCGAGAAAGATCACTCGGATCAACCTTGATACCACCCTTAGCTCCTCCTAATGGAAGACCCACGAGAGCGCACTTAAAAGTCATAAGCATGGCAAGTGCCGCTGTTTCAGAGAGTGATACGTGAGGGTGAAAACGAATTCCACCTTTACCTGGGCCCAAAGTCATATTGTGTTGAACGCGGTAACCTTCAAACACTTTCACTGTACCGTCATCAAGACGAACAGGAACAGACACTTGAAGAGCGCGCTTAGGATATTTCAAACGCTCTAAAACGTTTGGATCCATCTTCATAGTGGCACCAGCAGACTCTAATTGAGAATAAGCATCTTGGAAAAATGGAGACTCGAAGAGACTCATGACAACTCCAATTTAAGGGTGAAAATTTTGTGGGCTTAGTCTACTTGGAGTGGCATTGGTCGGCTAGAAAAAATCAAACTAGAACTGCTTGGCGTAAAGCAGCATCACGGTGTTATCCTGTTCTACTGCTCCAGGGGCCACATCTGGATTCTTTTGACTCGTCACACGAGCAGAAAAATTATTCACAAGCCTCTGGTCAATAGAAGTAAAGTATCTTCCAGTATCTGCGTAATAGTTGACCATGAAGCGAAAACCGATCGAATCGATGGTTTTTTGGACGTTAATTTCAGTTCTTCCATTGACCCCGATCCAGGCACGAGCATAGGCAATCGGTCCCTTGATCCCAACGACCACAAGACCTTGATCAACTCTTGGTTGAAAAATAAAATTAGTTTTTTTCCACAAAGAAATCTTTTTCGTCTGGAACATTTCTGGCAAATCTTTTTCAGACTTTGCCGTTCCATTATTCTTTTTAAACTGCTCTTCCATTTGGTCAATGGTATCAACTTCGTTTGAAGCTCGATAATCTTCGTACCAGTTCTTAGGGGCATCTTTCAGCGGTTGTTCGCCCTTATTTCTTAAGTAACGCATATAACGATCTTTAAAATATTCAAACTTTTGCTCTGGAGTAGGAACAAAAAAAGATGAGCCTGTGAGAGTTGAATCAAGCCCATATTGATCAGCAAATTGCTGATTATCATTCCAAATTTTTATCTGGTTTCTTGAGATGGCAACATCATTACTGTTATCTGAAGCCACATATTGCTGATAAAAAGAAAGTTCATTATCTATCGGTTTCACTATCACATCATCATCTGGAACATAGCTCGCTGGACCTCTTGAAACATAATTCCTTAATGCCTCTTGCGCCTCTGACTCAAAAGACATCAATACCAAAGCAACAACTATGAGCTGTCTAATTTCTGGATACTTAATGTTTTTTGACCAAATCCTATACATTTAACAATCCCTTAAGTTCACCTAACATACTAAAAACAGGTGCTTTTAGATGCTTGGTTTCATCATCACATTGTTAACTAAGCAAGGGGGATGCCAGAGACTAGAAAGTGGTTACGACTCTAAGACCTGTTCGATCTTGATCAAAAATGGGGACAATCACATACTTACTGCCTTGACCGGCCTTCGAATAATAGGTCCCTAATCCATAGCCTACACCGAGAGTCATACCGGCCATTACGTCATGAAGAAAATGCCTCTCATCATTCATGCGACTAAATCCCGTTAATGCAGCGAGGGCCAGGGCAGGCACACCCCAGTGCCAAGAATGCTCAGTCGCTATCACTGTCGCAAAGGCAAAGGCCGTCGTGGTGTGGCCGGAAGGAAAAGAGTTTTTCTCTTGAGGACTATTGGGTCTAGGTTGACGGATACTATATTTGAGGACGGTTGTAACAAATCCTGAATAGAGAGTCGCTCGGAACATATGATCCGCTTTTTCATAGGAAGATTTATCCTCGGTTGAATAATAGCCGTGGGCCAGCGCCCCTAATGTATAGATGATATTGGGATACAACTGTCCGTAATAATCTCCCACAACGGCTGCATCACCAAGGGGTTTCGTTTCATACGCTCTTTCAGTGAGTGGATAAGAAAGATAATCTTGAGTTAAAACGAGAAACGTCGTTAAAGCTGTTCCAGTCCAAAAATAGGATGAGGCATCCGTGGTAACGGGAGAGAGCAAGTCTTGTTTGATAGTGGGCCTATTTTGACCGAAAGCCGAAAAAGTAAAAACGATAAGATAAATGATTAAAACGTTCTTCATTCGTATTTTTTAACAAAAAAAGGCCCCGAAGGGCCTTTTCTCGCTGTGAATCCTTTCACTTAGTTTATCAACTCCGCCATCAAAGCCTTTGCCTTCTCTTGCATCTTTGGATCTTTCATCTGAGTCTTCAAAAGCTTCATCATCTTATCCATTGAATCATCTCTCTTCTTAGGCTTCTCAATTTTAAATTGAGACAAGATACGCTTCAATTGAACACGCTTCGTGATTTCTCCCGCTAGAATCTTAGATTTAATTTCATCTTTAAATTCATTTTTTGGAAGCTCATCCCACTCAAGAAGAACATACTTTTCAGTATTAAAATTCTTCGCAGCCTCTTTCACATCTTTTGGAAGTTTCGCAATCATAAGACATCGATGAACTTCTGATTTTGAAATCCCTAGAGCTGCCGTGATTTTTCTTTCTGATGTTCCAGTAAGCTTTTGATAGCCATAAATAGAGTCTGCTTGATCAATATAATGGAGATCTTCCCTGGCCTGGTTTTCAGAGAACTGAATCGCCATGAGCTCTTCTTTCGTTTTATTTTCAAGAATAAAACAAGGAGCTTCTTTCATTTCAATCAATGTCATCGCACGGAATCGTCTCTCACCACAAATGAGAACAAATTTATTATCTTCCCGATGAAGAACAAGTGGCTGAATGAGACCATTCACTTTAATGTTTTCACCTAATTCACGAAGTGATTCGTCATTAAATTTTGTTCTCACCTGCTCTCGAACTTCAATTTGATTAAGAGCAATTGTTGCTAATTGAGCACCTCTCAAAAGTTTTTGATCGTTTGCTTTGAGAATTTTTTCATCAATCGCTGAAGTAATGTCAGTTACTTTACGTTCACGCTTTGAAATACGTGGGGAAAAATCCTTGGCCATGGCCTCTCCTCTATTTTAAAAAATCCGTTTATTAATTTAATCCTAGTGAATCCCAAAGGTGCTGATAATCAGATTTTCCTTTAGAATTATTCGAAAACATAAAAACTGGTTTTTTAAGAGCTACAGATTCTTGCATATCAACCAAGTTTCTAATCGTAGGAGTCACGTTGAAAGATTGAGAGAGTTCCTCAAGACGCTGTCTTTCGATTTTACGACGTGGATTAACCATCGAAGGAATAATTGAAAATTCTAATTTAGGATTCTCTGTCTCTTTAATAATCTCAAACGTGTCCATCAGTTCTTCTAGACCATCTATAGAGTAGTCTTGAGCTTGAGTAGGGATTAGAATGTGATCGGACGCCACAAGAGACATGATGAGCTCATCCCCAAGCATCGGAGGAGTATCGATCACAACGTAATCAAACATACTCTCTACTTCTTTTAGACGAAGCTTCATGAGACGCTCTTTTCTTCCAGCATTTTTTCTCACTTCACTTTCAGAAAGAATCAAAAGTTTCGCAAGATTCGCCATGTGACGAGAGCTCGCAATCAATTTGATGTTTTTGTAAAATTCGTGATCACCGACAGCGTCAGAGATGATTTCATCAATTTTGACATCTCCAATGAGCCACTCTGGGATAAGAGTTCGTTGAATGTTCACTCCAAGCGTTGAACTTAAATTCGCTTGAGAATCTAGATCAATAGCAAGGACGCGATGGCCTTTGTTGGCAAGATGGCAAACGAGCTGAAAACACTGCATCGTTTTGCCTACGCCACCCTTGTTATTACCAATGGTGATAATTTTCATAACCTAATCTCCTGTAAAAGAGTCCGTGGTTTGTCGGTCCGATTAATGGTCCTATTAATAAAAGTTTAAGGAATATGGTCACACTTCGTCAAAGGGCCAAGTGAATAAAATTAAAAGTATTTTTGCTGCGCGGCCAAATAAATCATAATTGGCCCGACGCATCACACCCAAGCTTGCCCCTTTTTGTCAGTAGGAGTAATGTGTGGTCACCATTTTTAAGGGCCCGAATATGTTGGATATTTACGACGATCTCAATTCAAAAGAACACCTTCCTGATATCCCAGAACATCAATTATCTGATGAACAAGTTTTGGTTGAGTTGGAAAAAATTAAAACTCGCTTGGGCGATAGAGTCGTTGTTCTTGGTCATCACTATCAACAGGATGATGTGATTGCATTTGCAGACATTACTGGCGACTCTTTAGAGCTAGCAAAAAAAGCGGCGACCATTAGCTCCGCAGATTTTGTTATGTTTTGTGGAGTTCACTTTATGGCAGAGACAGCTGATATGCTGACTAAGCCTCACCAAAAAGTCATTCTTCCAGACCTAAGAGCTGGTTGCTCCATGGCGGATATGGCGAATCGTCGGGAAATTGATCTTGCTTGGGCATACATGAAAAAATGTACTTCAGATAAAATCATTCCGATCACCTATATTAACTGCTCTGCTGCTCTTAAAAGTTTTGTGGGAGAAAACGATGGCTCCATCTGTACGTCATCAAATGCAGAAAAAATTATTACGTGGGGACTTAATCAAGGTGAGAAGTTACTTTTTTTTCCTGATCAACATCTTGGACGAAATACATGCTTTAAACTCGGCATCGACCTAGACGAGATGGTCGTTTATGATCCAAGACAAAGAAATGGTGGACTTACTCCCGAGGAAATTCAAAAAGCAAAAGTTATTCTTTGGTATGGCTTTTGTTCCGTTCACCAAGGTTTTAACGTTAGTCAGATAAAGACTTGGAGAGAGTCAGAACCAGATCGATTACTCATCGTCCATCCTGAGTGCAGTTTTGAGGTCGTGCAGGGTGCAGATCTCGCAGGTTCAACATCTTTTATTATTAATCAAATTAAAGCGGCTCCACCAGGATCGAAATTTGCTGTGGGAACTGAAATTAATTTAGTGAATCGTTTGGCCAAGACATATCCCCAAGTGGATATCAAATCTTTGTCTCCCTATCAGTGCCTTTGTACAACCATGTACAGGGTTAGACCTCGTTGGCTCCTTGAAAGTTTTAGAGCGATAGAGCGCGGAGAACCTATTAATGTCATCTCCGTGGATGATGTGACGAAAAAATTTGCTTTGAAAGCTCTCGATACAATGCTTTCTATCTCTTAAGGAATAAAATGATATACGCTGAATATAATGGCTCATCCCCACTCCTAAGTTCTGTTCGAGAATATCTAAAAATAAGACTTGATTCAGAGCTTTTTGCTAATCCCAATGCCATTCATAGCTTAGGACAAAAAATCTCTCGTGGAATGATCAAAAGTCGGCAATTGATCGCTGATTTAATTGGATGTCATCCTGATCAGGTTATTTTTAATTCTGGTTCGTCTGAAGGAATTTCTCAAATATTTCACTCGATTTTGGAGAAGGCTGATCAATCAAAAAATATTATCCTTACGAGTCCGATTGAGCATTCAGTTATCCCTAATGCTCTTTCGTATTACGAACGTCATAAAGGATTCAAAATTATTTATGTTGATATTGATCAAGAAGGGCGAGTTCTCGTTTCTCATTTAGAAAAACTCCTCAACGAGTACAAGAACAAAGTGGCCATGGTTACTATCATGGCGGTCAATAATGAAACAGGGGTCTATCAGCCTTACCAAAAAATTTCAGATCTCTGTCACGAAGAGGGTGTGGAATACTTTTGTGATACCACTCAGCTGATTGGAAAAGGAGACTTTCACTTTGAATCATCAGGTTTAGACTATGCCGTTTGTTCTGGCCATAAACTTGGTGCGCTGACGGGGTCTGGTTTTTTGATCGCCAAAGATCCAACCAAACTACTCCCTTTGGTGTTTGGAAGCACTCAAGAAAAAGGCTTAAGAGGGGGAACTCAACACTATCTTGGGATCGAAACCCTAGCGGTTGCCCTTAATGATTTTAATCAAAATAAAGAAAAGCTCTCCAAACTTTGCGACTCGAAGCTTGCTTTTGAGGCGCTCATAAAAAAAGATTTCCCCGAAGTGAAAATTATCGGCGACGGTGCCGCAAGACTTTCGGGAACAACACTTATTGGATACCCCGGGATCCACGGGCAAGCGGTTCAGATTGAGCTTGAAAGTCATGACATCTTTGTCACAACGTCGGCCGCGTGCCTAGATAATCAGCCAGAGACTTCAAAAGTTTTAAAAGCAATGGGTGTTCAGGACGATATCGGAAGAGGAGTGATTCGAATCAGCTTGAGTTATTCTCAAGGAGAGAAAGAATATTCCACTATCGCGAAAGTTTTAAAAGCCGCCTATACTAAACTTGGTAAAATTAAATCCTATTAAAAGTAATTATTATGAAATGCATCTTGGTCATTCTTTTCATTTTCTCATCGTGCTCCTTTAAGAAAACGAATCAAACCCTTAAAGGTCATGAAGAGCTTTATTCAGAGCCTGATGCTCCCTCTTTAACGAAACTCTCGAAACAAGAAAGAAGGATCGTGATTGCTTCGACCAATGATGTTCACGGAGTTCTAAATCCTACGAGAATAGAATTTTTTGATAAATTCACTAATAGTAAGCAAGATATTTTGGTTGGTGGTAAAAAAACGATGGGGGAGTACTTTAAATCTCTTCGAAACTTTTATGGCGAAGTCCTTCTAGTCGATTCTGGGGATATTTTTTCAAATTCAAATGAAACACAATCCGTACTTGATTTTTATAATCAAAATAATTATTCGGCGCTAACCGTTGGGCTACGGGATTTTAATATTCAAGTATCAAGTAAAATGGGAAGTAATACGAAGCTCTTTCAGGAAGTAGCAAAAAATTCAAACGTCCCCTTTTTATTAAGTAATTTATATGAATTAAAAACAGCTCGACAGATCGAGTGGCCAGGAACGAAAGGCCATCTCATTAAAGAAGTGAACGGAATCAAAGTTGGTATCATTGGGCTTATTTCTGATGATATCGTGGCACAGACACCTGTACAAAACAGAGTCGGGCTCTATGTGGAAAACATGCTACAGGCGAGTCTAAAGCAGGCAAGGCTTCTAAGATCTCTTGGTGCCGACATCATTGTTGTTCTCACTCATCAAAGTCTAGATTGCTCAACAAAGCTCTCACAAGAGATGAAACTTCCTCCAACAAAAGTTAATTTTGATCCACTTAAAAATAACGTCTGCGACCTCTCCTCTCCTCTTGGAGAATATCTTGAAAGACTTCCTCCATCTTTAGTAGACATTGTGATTGCAGGCAGAAATGAATTTAAGATGGCCAATATCATTAACGGGACGATTGTCATGGCCGGCATGAGTGACGGTAAAGGATTTAGCTTCTCAGAATTAGTTTTTGATATCGAAACAAAAAAAATAAATTTTAAAAAATCAGTTATTCATCAACCTATTACTTTTTGTCATGAGTTTTTTAAAGAGACCAATGACTGCTTTACTGAAGATGAATCCATCCCACATGACAAAAGAATTCCTGCAAAGTTCTTAGGTCAAAAAATAGACTCAAGTCTTGATCTTGTTTCCGCACATTCAGGTTTAAAAAAGTCCATTGAAACAATAAGAAAAATATCTGAACACAAAGCGAGCATTGCCTATTTGTCTTCAACAACTGGTGAAACCCAGCTGATCCTCATGCAAATTCCTGGTGATGAGCTCGCTAGAATTCTTGAAGAAGATTTTAATAAAAATCAAAAAAAGAATTGGATCCCCAATCCCTTCACATTAAAAGAGCAAGAGCTCTATTTAAAGATAGATAGTGAGGAGATTGATCTCCGTAAGACTTACTTGGTCTTAGCCGATTTAGAGTCCATCCAAAAGCATCCATACTTTCATCGTAAAGTTTCAGATGAAAATTCGGTTGTTTTAATGAATCATTCTTGGAAATCTAAAGAACAAGATGAGATTCAGTCTTTCGCCGCGGCTCCAGAACGCTAACGACAATAGGCCTTTCTGCCCTCACACTGAATCGATAGACCTCTTGAACAGTAGGCGAAGGTCGAATTAGTTCTGCAATCAAATTCGTCATTTGATTTTTGCCATTTCATCCCTCTTCTACACGCAGGTTGATTTTTTCCTCCGCAACTTAATTGACCACAATATTTGGGACCGTGAGAACAACCATTCGGAATTTCATACCAGCCCTTTTCGCAGCGATGACATTGAGATGGAGACTTAATTTCACAATCATCATTAACCTCTAAGCATTCAGAACCAACTTTTAAATAGGTCTCCCTCGATGATGGTTTTAAATTTGTTTTGGGAGCTAATAAGATAAACTTAGCACTTTTGTACTCCGCCGATGACAGGCCAAATAGGTTCTGAAGTTTTTTATTTTTCTTATTTAATTGGATCGTCAAATTTTCTTTTTTATTGCTGTCCTTTATAAATGTCAATTCGATCCCATTTTCCTTGATCGAATATTTAAGAGATTTAATAGCTGCTATCTCTTTTTCACCATTTTTTAAAAGATAATCATCACACTTATCATTTAAATTAATCGTTTTTATTTTAATTGTTCCTGAATCTACGCCTGGCACTTTAAAAAAAACGCAATCTTTTACTGCTGTTATATCTCTATCGATATAGGTAAGAGAGAAGAGTGTTTGCCAAGAGTCTTTTGGCTTAACAATGATTTCATCATTTTGATAAAACTCATGGCGATCATGAATTTCATATATATAAGACCAGTGATTTGGAACATCAGCTTGTAAACTTAGAATAAAGGAAAAAATATAAAAGAAAATCACTCTATCACCTCTTCATAGCATCTAAAGGCTACAGGGAGATTTTTTGACTGCTCTTCAGTCCAATTTGAGAGAACACCAAGCTCATGCCACTCTGACCCTGGATGAAAAAGGCGGGAGGACATTTTTAAATTTTTCTTTGGTTCGATATAGTTTTCAAACGATTCAGGATAAAAACCCAAACCGAAATGAACTCCCATCCACGTCGCAGAATCCGTAGAGAAGTATTTTTCATTACAACCCTGTACCTCTGCTAATTGGCAATCAAGGGGAGTCAATTGGTAATCAGGATTGATACGGGCAATGCCTAAAAATGTTTTTGATAAGTCACGCTGCCAAGGTGTTTCTGGACGATAGACTTTGGTTGGAAGAGTTTCTTTAAGGTCAGTGGGAGTCATTGTTGCAGCATCAAAAAGTTTGGCCTCCAAAAGTCTCTTTCCATAATAGACACAATAATCTCTTTGATCTTTAAGATTGATCATGGCCGGGTGAGGCCACTTTGCTCTGTCCTTTTCTATGGAGTCAGATCTATTTGTTAAAACTTTCCATTCATTCAACTGGCGATTGGTTACATAAAATTTATCAATAAAAATATTTCGATCAAAATTATCCCAAATAAACCCATCCTCTCTTTTGTCAGCGACCTTGCCATAAGCATAAGATCTCTGAGGTAGATAAGTGTCTCGGCATGTATCAGTTAAAAGGAGTACCTGGGATTTTCCAGGGAGTTCTTTTACTTCAAGCTCAACCACATATCCGTAATCCGTGTTTAAGGAAAAATTGTTCTTTTTATACAAATGGTAAAAGCGAGGTTGTGTCGAATAGGCCGGTATTGGATCAAAGGAAGCTTTAGCTGAGATATGATACTTTTTTCCAAAAAATTCGATCTCTATTGACGGGTATTTGGCAAATCCGCCTTGCCAAAAACACTGCCAAAAATGTGGGTTACATTGATAATAACTCCCTCCCACATTCTTATGGTGAATGATCTCGTCATCACAGAACAGCGCGCCCTTCGGGAAATACCGATCGCCCTCTTCCCATAAGCGTAAAATGGCCGGCATTCCCGTTTCTATCACCTGACTAAATAACTTTTCAGGTATGACAGGGATTCGCTCTTTTTTGGATACTATTTCTGGACGTGAGCGCAGCATGAGCAAAATTGTGCCCACAATGCTAAGAGTCCCCAAGAACACTATGATTTTTGGTATAATGGTTTTATCAGAATGTCTCTTCACAGGATCAGGTTATATGAAATGGATGGAAGAAGTAAATAAAGAAGAAGGTCGTTATCAAAACGTACTCGCATTTGATGACTACATGAAGCTCTTTGAAAAGAATCCGGAAAAAGAATTACGTCCGACAAACATTTATCTCAAAGATATGTTTGATTACTTTGGAAAAGATTCTAATGGTGCCTTTCATCTCTTTACCAGAGATCATGCCGATGCACCAAAAGTTCATGGGCAAATTAAAACGCAAAAAAAGATTTATCAATTCCTTCAGAATTTTATGGAGGAAGGTTTCAATAATAAATTTATTCTTCTAATTGGCCCTAATGGTTCCTCAAAATCAAGTCTCATCAAAAAAATCATGCTTGCAGCTGAGGACTACTCTAACACTGATGAGGGCTCGCTGTTTTCGTTTAGTTGGATCTTCCCTATTGATCAATTTGTAAAAGGATCGTTAGGCCTATCGAGTTCTGCGGGTGATAAAAACATCAATTCTTACGCTTTTTTAGAAGACAAAGATATTTCAGCTATCATGACTTCTGAATTAAAAGATCACCCTCTTTTGGTGATTCCTATTAAGACAAGACAGAAACTCATTGATGATGCCTTTAAAAATGATTCGAATCGCCTGGAAACCATAAAAAAGTCCTATCTCTATAATGGTGATCTTTCTCAACGAAATAGGCTTATCTTTGATGCCCTTCTCAAAAATTATAAAGGAAGCTACCAAGAGGTTTTTAAACACATCAGAGTTGAGAGAACTTACATCAATCGGCGTTATTCTTTAGGGGCCACAACAATTGAGCCTCAGCTTCATGTCGATGCTAACCTTCAACAAATTACGATGGACCGGAGACTTGCCTCCCTTCCTCCGAGCCTTCAATCTCTCAATTTATTTTCCATATCGGGTGAAGTGGTTCTTGCTAATCGAGGTATCTTAGAATTTTCGGATCTCTTAAAACGCCCTCTTGATACGTTTAAGTACCTTCTTATGACGATGGAATCTAAGACGATTAATCTTCATGGAATTCTCACTGAGTTAGATATCTTTTTTATTGGCTCTTCAAACGAAATTCATTTTGCTGCCTTTAAACAGCACCCCGATTTTAATTCTTTCAAAGGAAGGTTCAATTTCTTAAGAGTTCCTTATCTTATGAATTACAAGGATGAAGAAAAGATCTATTTTGAGCAGATCACGAAACTTAAGGATGAAGCTACTTTTGAACCACATTCTTTAAGTGCTCTTTGCCTGTGGTCAGTCATGACAAGAATGCGCGCCCCCGTGGGTAAAAACTATCATGATGAAAAACTTGGAAAGATTGCAGAGGCCCTCTCTCCCCTCGAGAAATGTCTTCTCTACGCAGATAAAGAAACTCCAGATTCTTTTGATTCTGAGTCGAGACAAATCCTAAAGATGGGAGTTTCTGAGCTCCAAGATGAATATGAAAATGATTCAATGTATGAAGGAAAGTTTGGAATTTCTCCAAGAGAAGTGAAACAAATTATTTATGACCTTGCTTACAACCATAAATCAGTGACCTTCATAGAAGTTCTTGAATATCTAAAATCTCTTTCAGAAAAAAAAGCTGAATTTGATTTTTTAAATATTTCTCATCAAGGGGAATATCACAATACGAGAAAATTCATTGAGCTGATAGAATTATGGAATTTAGAAATACTTGATAATGAAGTGCGTGAGTCCCTGGGCCTTGTTGATGAGAGATCATATGAAGAGTATATTTCAAGGTATATTCTTTCTATTAATGCCGTCATTAAAGGTGAAAAAGTTAAAAATTCTGTAACTGGAAAATTTGAAGTTCCAGATTCATATTTTATCAAAGAATTTGAATCGAATGTCCATATGAATGAAGCTCCTGAAAAGTTCAGATCAAATCTTATTGCAAGGCTTGGAGCTTACGCTCTAGACAATAAAGGGAAAGTGATCGTTTACTCAGAGGTCTTTGAGGATCTTGTGCACCTTCTGCAGGAATCATTTAGGAAAGAACAGAAAAAAATCATCGATAAGATTGGTAAAAATCTAGTCCTTTTCCTTGAGGAAAAAGAAGAAAACATCAGTCAGAATATTCCGAAAGATGTAAAAGACATGATGACTAGTATTATCAAGACATTGATGAATAAGTACCACTACAGTGAAAATGGCGCGATTTCATCACTTCAATATTTACTTAAAATGCGCTATGAAACTCATAAATGAGTGAAGTAGAGAAATCTTTTAGTACCGAAAAATATGTTGTGACTCATCCTGTTCACGAAGAACAGGATGGGTGGCGACTTGATCAGTTCGTTCAAAAATGTATGCCCACTCTGTCTAGGCAATATTTAAAAAAGAAAATAGAAAAAGGTGAAGTGGAAATTTCGGGAAGAAAATCTCCGCACAAACCAAGTGTTAAAGTTCATTACGGCGAAAGAGTGACTATTACAACTCACAATGATGGCATGATCGAAGACGAGTACTGGCATGGTAAACCAGTTCCTCGAGATCAAAAGCCAGGGATTGTTTTTGAAGATCAGGAACTTCTCGTCATTAATAAGCCCCCCTTCATGATTACTCATCCAGCTGGGAAAAATTTATTTTACTGTGCCACCGTCTTTTTTGAAACGATCTATAAAAAGACGATTCATTCTATTCACAGAATAGATCGCGAAACCTCTGGTCTCCTTCTTTTGGGAAAAAATCCCAAAGTCTCACAAAGAGTGGCGCAACTTTTTGAAGATGACAAAGTGAGAAAGTGCTATTTTTTCATTGCTCATAAAAAGTCCGGTGCAAAATCTTTTCCCTTTACCGCTAAGGAAAGAATGGACCGAGAAGAGAATAAAATTCCACGGGGGATGATGTCGGTTTGGCCTCAAGATTCTGAATTTGGAAAAGAATCTGAGACGCATTTTGAACTTATCTTAGAAAAAGAGGATTACGTTCTTGCGATGGCCTTTCCCTTAACAGGTCGCCAACATCAAATCCGTGTTCACGCTGCCTATAATGGTTACCCTCTCTTGGGAGAAAAACTCTACAATGGAGATCCAGGTGTTTTCATGCGATTTAAAGATCATGAAGCAACTGAAGAAGATCATGAACTTCTCCAAATACCAAGGCACGCGCTCCATGCTACGGCCCTAAAACTTACCTATCCTAAAGACACCCCCACTTACTTTGTGGCCCCACTTCCAGAGGATTTGGCCCAATGGCTAGAGGAAAAACTTGGACTTAATAGATCCCAAGTAGATGAAATGATTAAGGAGAAAGTGAAACTCTTTCTCGCCTAAGGTTGACCATCACAATGCCTCATGTTAGATAGACCGGCATGAATGAAAACAACTCCCCTATTACTCTTGAGTGCTCAATTTCGGACATCGAAACTTGCCTAAAAGTCTTAGAAAGTTTCGCTACGAAAAGCGAGCAATTAACCCTTCTCACTCATGAACAGCGACTCGCGATGTTTAAGTCTGCTGGAATTATTTCAAGACCAGATCGTGAGGAAACGAAGAAGCGCCAAAAAGACGTTAAAAAATTACGAAAACAAATTGAGAAAGAAACGAATCGTAATGCTCGTAGGTTAACGGGTATTCGTTCTGCTCGTGAAGCCACTATTTTTACAGCTCCTTCTCTGATTGAATTTCGTCCTGCGGAAGAAGAAAATCAAGAGTACGCTACTCCTCATGACTGTTACGTGTGCCGAGAAAAATTCACCAAGGTTCATCACTTCTACGATACCATGTGCCCGACTTGTGCTGACTTAAATTATGCGAAACGCTTTCAAACAGCTGACCTCACAGGGCAAGTTGCACTCATCACTGGATCTCGTCTAAAAATCGGTTATCAATCGACACTCATGCTTTTAAGAGCAGGAGCAACTGTGATTGCTACGACTCGCTTTCCTGTGGATTCAGCTCTTCGCTATAGTAAGGAAAAAGATTACCCTCTTTGGAAAGATAGACTTCGTATTTATGGATTAGATCTCCGTCATACTCCGAGTGTGGAAATCTTCTGTCGCTACATTGAGCAAAAGTATGAGCGCCTTGATATTCTTATCAATAACGCTGCTCAAACTGTTCGTCGACCAGCGGGCTTTTATGCTCACTTAATGGAAAACGAAATGAAATCCCTTTCAGAATTGCCTTCTGAGGCTGCAAGTCTTCTTTCTGAATTCCAGCAGTGTGTGGGAAGACTCCAACCGATTGAAGTAGGCGAAGATAAAAACATGCCCGTTGCTTGGAGTGATAAAGCACCAGGAATTGGACTTCGGGCCTCAGCAAAACTTTCTCAAATCCCTTATAGCTTTGATAACTCACTTGTCGCCGAAGAGGTTTTTCCTGTTGGAAAACTCGATGCTGATCTTCAACAAGTGGATCTTAGAAAAACGAATAGCTGGCGTCACCGATTAGGAGAAGTCCAAACCGTAGAGATGCTTGAGGTTCAACTCGTGAACGCTGTTGCTCCTTTTGTTCTTTGTAATCATCTCGTGGGACTCATGAGAAAAGATTTTACAGGCAAAAAACACATCGTGAATGTTTCTGCGATGGAAGGAAAATTCCACCGCTTTTATAAAGAAGACCGCCATCCTCATACGAATATGGCGAAAGCTGCTCTTAATATGATGACTCATACGGCAGCGACTGATTTCGCTAAAGACGGCATTTTTATTAATGCAGTTGAT
>CAMAYW010000003.1 GCA_945862475.1 Bacteriovorax stolpii | reverse complement strand
CTCCTTTTTGTAAGAAAGTAGATTTCTTTCCACCCGGACATTTTTTTGATGGTGAAAAATTCATTTGTTATAGGGATATTTCCAACGTCATTAACTATTCTCCTAAAAACTTAGAAAATCATCTTAAGGATATTCGAGAAAAACTCATTGAAGGAGTCAGAAAGAGACTGGTGGCCGACGTTCCAGTGGGATTTTTGCTCTCTGGTGGACTTGATTCATCTCTTGTCTGTGGGATATCTCAAAAAATCCTCGGGAAACCCATCACAACTTTTTCAGTAGGACTTGATCACAACCCAATAGATATAGGTTACGCAAAGATAGTTGCTGATTTTCTTAAGACTAATCATCACGAAGTTTATTTTAATAAAAATGATACACTTAGTGTTTTGGATAAACTGATATGGCATTTAGAAACTTGGGATATTACAACGATCAGAGCTTCAATTGGGATGTATATTGTCTGTAAGTACATTCGCGAGAAAACAAACATCAAAGTTGTTTTGACGGGTGAAATTTCAGATGAACTCTTTGGATACAAATACACAGATTTTGCGCCTTCACCGGAAGCTTTCCAAAAAGAGGCAAAAAAGAGAGTTGATGAATTACATATGTATGATGTTTTAAGGGCCGATCGATGTATTGCGGCCAATTCTCTTGAAGCACGTGTTCCCTTTGGAGATCTCGATTTCGTCGATAGTGTGATGCATATCCATCCAGAGTTTAAAATGAATACGACCGGGATGGGTAAGTGGCTTCTTAGGAAAGCATTTGATGGCATGAACCTCATTCCTGATAGTATTTTGTGGCGTGAAAAAGCTGCGTTCTCGGATGCTGTGGGTCATTCAATGGTTGATTACCTTAAAGCATTTGCAGAAGAGCAATACACTGAGCTTGATGTTCTCAAGGCGAAAGAAAAGTACTCACATGGTATCCCTTTCACTAAAGAATCTCTCCTCTACCGTGAAATCTTTGAGAAACACTTTGGTGGCCAATCTCATCTAATCAAAGATTTCTGGATGCCAAATAAAGAATGGTCTAATTGTAACGTAAGCGATCCATCGGCTCGGGTATTACCGAATTACGGTAAATCAGGAGTTTAATTTTACCGTCTAAAATCAGCTCCTTTGTGATTTAATAGGGGTGATGATTAGAGATGAGTACTATTACAACTATTCTGGTGATCTAGAGGAATTAGAGTTCATGTTGGAGATCTTTTCGATCCTCCAAATTGATTTTTTCATTCCATCAAGACTTGTTGTTTTTGGAGCTGAAGAAATATCAGATTTGGCCAAAAAATTTAAATGGATAAATCCTCCGATCCAAACTCAAAAAGAGACAATAGATAATTTTAATATTCCAAATCATCTAAAAGATTTTTCAGGTCTAAGTTCCTATTTAAAAACGGCGAAAGCTTATTCATGTGCAAAATATCTAAAAGACAATGATGTTGAAGAGGAAAAAAATGTAGAAACTATTTACGTCGTTTTTTCCGATGAGATTTTTGAATGGAAAAGTCTTCAAGAGGCGACAGAAGCCATCCTAGGTTTTTGGTACCGTCAGTGTTCAGCTTGGACTCGTGTTGAAGTTTTAAATATTAAAAAGAATTCAAGCATAAGCGAGTTTAAAAAAATCTTCACTGATGCAAAGAAGGTCGTTGTTGCTAAGACATCTCCTACTATGGGCCAGTTTTTAAAACGCTTAAGAATTTTTAATCCCCACTGTGCTTTTATTTTTTATGGTTTTGAGTCTTCAAGTATTTATTTTGCTAATACAAATTTATATGAGTTAGAACAGTATTTATACGAGGAAGATCTTTGGATCATGTCCTGTGAGTCAGATGAATGGCTCGCTCATCAGTCTTGGGAAAATATAAAAACGAAAGTAATACCACTAAAACTAACGGATAATCACAAAATTGTTTTTAAAAATAATCCCAAAAATCTTTTGTATGTAGGAAGAATCTCGGAGCAAAAAAACTTAGAAGATTTAATCTTTGCTGTTTATCTAATTGCAGAAAAGATGAGAAATGATGAAAGAAAACTCAAGATATTTGGTGAAGAAGACTTCCTAGGTATTCCTCACTTGGGGATTATCAGTCAGGGATATCTAAAAAGACTTCATCAGTTAGTCCAAAGTCTTGGAATCTCAGATATTGTAGAATTCGGAGGATACCTTAATCATAAGGAAATTGAAGACGAGTTGAAAAACTCCATTTTTATTTCTCCATCTTTGCATTCGGATGAAAATTTTGGTCTTGTCGTATTCAGGGCCCTCAATTTAGGTGTTCCCGTTTTGCTTTCTTTTTGGGGCGGACACAAAGATTTTACAAACTATTTCGATGGAGTCAGATATTTTCATGTCTACATGAGTGAAAAAGGTCCGCGTACGAATCCATTTGAAATCGCTCAAGGCATTGATGAGCTCTGGCAACAAATGCCAGAAATCAATCTCAAAAGAAGCGAAGTGGATGAAATTCATTTTTCAGTTGGAAAGGAGCTATTACGGTCTCGTCCATGGAGGCAGAATTTAATAAATGAAATAAGGAAACGAAACCCACATCATCAATTTGGTCATTGGCCTCTTTATGGTGTTTTATTTGAAAGCTATGAGTCCTCTGCGTATCTTAAAACGCTTGATGCCTATGGTGCACTTCCATTAGTTCGTTTAACTCCAGAGACCTCCTTTATTTCATGGGGGGTTGAATTCTTCCCTGAGGAAATGAGAGTTTTCGATTGTCGTGTTGGTGAATTAAGATATTCTAGAGAAAAATGTGATTTTAGAATTAAAGTGTACCAATTTGCTAAGGGATTAGTAGAATTGTCGGAAGCTGAATGGAGTTGGCTTGCAAAAAATGGTCAAGTCTTTCCAGGGGGAAATTATGAGTTATAAATTGAATTCAAAAGTTTTTTTTAAAAAAGTGGGAGCAAATGAGGTCAATATTCTCTCTGTAGATGATGATAATTTTATTTATAAAATCGACAAGATTGCTGCAAACGCTTTTCTATTAGTGATCGAAGAAAAACTCAGCCCAGAAAATGTTAAAAAACATATCGTTGATTCTACCGGCAAAAATGAAGCCGATGTGAAGAAATTTCTAGAATCATTTTATGACAAAATGGTGGAATTAAATTTTTTCGTGAAAGGGTAAAATGATCGGTATAAATGTCGGAAGACATGATACGGGTATCGCATATTTGAATATCAAAAGTGATACGGAATATTCATTAGAAGTGTATCAATCGGAGAGATTTACCAAAAGAAAACACCAAGGTGATTTTCCTTTTGTCGCTTTCAAAAAGTTTAAGAACGATTATCCTGAAAAATTTTCCAAACTAACTCCGCAGGATGTTTCAGTCAATTCATTCCATACGAATCCGCATGACCTAGAAAACTTATATTCGAAAGTTTCAACATATAAAGACTATCTTGAGATGTTTCAGTTAGAGAAATTTTCAACTCTTTTTTATTCAAATATCTTTCAACCTGGACATCATTTATGCCATGCCTATTCTGCATGGGGATTTTCACCTTTTGAAAAAGCGATCATTATCGTTTTCGATGGGTGTGGTTCTAAAAAGGATCACTTCATCGATTACTTCAACGAGAATGACCTTGGTGAGGCCGGAGAGGGTGCTCATTTTGAAACACTCTCTGTTTATTTGCTGGATCAAGGGACAATTACACCTGTCCTTAAAGAGTGGACGCAATTTGAAAAAGTCGAAAAGGTGGACCACTTTATAGGTGGCTCACTTGGTAATTTCTTCTCCCTGGCCTCATGTCGAATCTTTGGTACGTGGCAAGAGGCAGGAAAAGTGATGGGATTGTCCGCCTATGGAACGCCCACAAAAGTTAACTCGATCATTGAATTTCAGCGTGAAATCATAAAGGACCCTTTTCAAGTCTTTCGTGGCAAAAAAGAGTTTGATTCTCAACCACGTGTCGAGTTTCAAAAGTCGGCCAATATCGCTGCTTCTGTGCAAAATAAATTCGAAGAAGTTGTCGTTGAGCTCGTTAAAAAACTCAAAGTTCAATATCCTGATTTTGAAAATTTAATACTCGTTGGTGGTTGTGCTCTAAATTGTTTAACGAATTCGAAAATTTATGATGAAAAATATTTTAAAAACATATTTATTCCACCTTTTCCAAATGACGAAGGTATCGCAATCGGAGCCGTTTTATGTCATGCCCATTGGAAAGGTAAAATTAAATTTCGTACAGTTTCTTTAGATGAGGTCAATGCCTACCTTGGAAGAGTTCCCTCTGGGAAGACGAGTTTAGAAGAAATTAAAAAGCATTTTCCAACTTATAAGATTCATCCTTGGGAGCATACATCCCATGTGCTCAATGATGGGCATGTTGTTGCTATCTTTCAAGGACCGTCAGAGGTTGGTCCTCGAGCACTTGGAAATCGAAGTCTTCTCGTTAGACCGGATGTCCCTCATGTTAAAGAATATCTAAATGCTCATATTAAATTTCGTGAAGAATTTAGACCATATGGAGCTTCTGTTGTTCAAGAAGATGTTAGTGATTATTTTGAAGTAGAGAAAAGCTTCCATGCTCCCTTTATGACATTTGCACCTAAGATAAAAATGAATAAAAAAAATTATCTTATTGGTGTTACTCACAAAGATGATACCTGTAGAATACAAACGATAACAGAGAAGCAAAATGCTCGCTTCTATAATCTGTTAAAGATGTTTAAAAATCTCTCAGGGGAGTCAGTCTTATTGAATACGAGTCTTAATATTATGAACCAGCCAATCCTTGAAGATATAAACGATGCTAAAAAATTCATGGATGATTCAAAGGTTAATTATATTATGATTAACGACTATCTTTTGGAGAGACATGAAGATTAATCCAGCTATCCTTAGAGAATCTTTAAAGGTAACTGATCGACCACTCATTATTTTTGATTTCGAAAAGATTGAAGAAAATTTAAGATCTTTTAGGAAAATCACAAAGGAGGTAGGAGCGACTTGGTCTTATGCCATAAAATCACTTTCTCATGAGGATATGATTGATCTGACAAAGCATTTTGTTGATGGATTTGATATTTCTAATCGAAATGAGTGGGAGAAGATTGAACAGTTCGTTCTTCCCGAGCACACAATATGGATTACGAATGCCATGCTTGCAAAGGAGATTGAGTTTTTTAAGTCGAAAAGTCACTCTTGCAGATTTATTTATAATGTTAGCGACTTATATGATTTAGACAAGGTGACATCTCAAGGAATTGATTATGTCATAAGAATTTCTTCCTCAGAACTCTTTGGGGAAAAGGGTCTTAGTCGATTTGGAGTTAAACTGAGTGACATCATATCTCTTAAAGATAGGATTCTAAGTGATCATCACTTTAAAGGTTTTCATGTCCATCAAGGTTTGGAAGAGAACACCAAGGAAATTTCCAGAGAAATAATAAAATCAATAAAAAAAGAATTTAAGGCTTTTGCTGGACAAGGATATATTTTCAATCTCGGGGGCAGTTTGCATCACTTCTCTGCGGAGGAACTACATGACTTACTTTCTGAATTAAAAGACCATTTTCATGTACACATTGAGCCAGGTAGAGCGCTAGTCAAGGGAGCTGGCCACGCCATTGCTCCGATTGAAAAATACATACTAGAAGATCATCAATTAAGAATCTATTCATCTCTTTCTTTCTTGGCGCATTTAAAATGGTCTCGTCCCGTCCTGGCCGGCATATTAAATGATTCACTAAAGCTCGATAAATTTTCTCCAAAAGAGATTGTTTTAGAGGGTCCTACTTGTTATGAATTTGATCGATCGCAACCTTTTCAAAGTCATGGAGATGTCAGCCTATCCATTGGGAGTCATATTTTACTCTGTGACATTACTGGATATTCAAGTGAGTGGAATATTTCATTCAATGGTATACCCAAAGCTGAAATTAAATTTCTCGGAAGAAAACTGCGAAATAATCCTTAAGAAGTTTTAATAGGTTTTCTTTGATGTCTTCATTATCTCCAGGACAAAATCGGAGTGCAGATTCCTGGCTTTTTTCGTAGATCGAAAGGACATTTGTTAAACTTGGAAAATCAAAACCAAAGCTATCGCAGAATCGACTCGGTATTTGATGCAAGATGGAGAGTTTTAAAAAGATTTCTGGCATCAAGTCATCCTTCTTAGGGTAGTAGACTCCAAAGTAAAGCTCATGCTGATAACAAGTCACTCTTATGAGTGGATTGATGGACTGAAGATAGGGTCCAAGTTCATTAACGAGATATCTTGTGTTAGATCGTATTCTTTCGACTCTTTTGCTGGCGAGATCAAGAAATTTTTTATCCCACAGGAAAGGATAAATATTTTCATGGATTGCGAGCGAGCCACAATAAGAAAGAGTCTCTAAAAATGTTTTGTTTTCTTCAGGAGAAATATGTGAGTTTAATTTTACGATTGAACCAAGTAAACCGTATTCTCCCCCTAAGCAGTCGAGCTTAATATAGCTTCTGATGAGGTATAAAACGACCTGATGATCCCTTGCCCAATTTATAATTGATTGAATCTCTTCGGAGCTTAAACCCCAGGTAGTTGTATCGACAATCAATTGCTTTAAGTTTTTTCCTTCGAGGTATTCCATCGGATGAGTCGTAGATGTACAACTATCAATAAAACCAATTTTAGATTTTTTGTCTTGTGGTATTGAAAGACCCTCAAACACTCTTAGTGTTTCAAAGTAAATTTTGGGAGAGATTAATCTAATGGATAGTTTAGGATACGTTTTTTTTAAATGATGAAACAATCCTAACGTTGCCGCTTGACCACTTTGAGTAAAATATCCTTGTACGTGTTGTTCACTTTTTAAGCCGGGATAAAAAATTTCTAGTTGGGATGTGTCTTCTATACGAAAATCTTGTCTCTGGTAACGATAAGAAACTTTTTTGCCAAAATAGGAATTCTGTAGTGGATGAATAAGAGTGATGGAATTTTTGAGCTGTTTAATCACTTCAGATTTCAGCTCCTTCATTATTTGAAATTTTTTATCAATCGAGTATGTACTAATGGTAATGTTATTTGACTGGGAGAACTCACGTATCCATTCGATCTCGGCATTTTTTTGAGATTGATAGTTAGACACTTTACTTTTTGTTTAATGGGTCTAGAGGAGATACGGCCGCATGAATATCAAGAAAAATATCTGATATCTCTTGTTTTGAGACAGTTCCAAAATCCTCTCCAAAATCTACTAGGATTTCGGTCGATGACTTTTCTGAAGAATTACTTGCGTCTTTTTTATTGTCCATAAACTCTAAAAATTTGTACTTTCATCTATTTAACCACGAAACCAGTTTTTTGTCCCCTTTAAATTTAAAAGAGTTCGCATATGTTACTGAAATTACAAAGAACCAAGTGGCTGCAGGTTTTCAAAACGAGCAACTTCCGACCATTCGATGCCATCTTTGGTAGGCTTCAGGGAACATTCAATTAAAAGAATCTTAATCCAACCTCATCAAGGCCAGGGACAAATCCCAAGGGGAGAAAATTTACCGAATAGGAATCAATTGCGGTTGGAGGTAAAATCAACCCATGTTCCGTAGCTATCTGTCTCATTATTCTACTCTTTCGAATAACGTAAAACTCTTCCTCCTTGGTAATGCTATTCAAGGGATGGGTCTTTCTATTTATAGTTTGTTATTTAATCTTTATCTAAAAGAGCTGGGCTTTGGTGAGTCTGCTATTGGTGGATTAATCTCTACGACCTCACTAGGAATCTCATTAATGGCGGTGCCTGCAGCCTTTATCATTGAAAAATTTCATGTAAAGCACCTCGTCTCCACTGGCATGGTTTTATCCTCCATTTTTTACACGCTACAAGTGATGAATATAGAAGAGGGAGCACTCTTTACGTTTGGCCTTTTAGCGAGCATGTTTCAGGCCCTGTTTAATATTTCCGTTTCACCTTTCTATCTTAAAAACTCTAAACCAGATCAACGAGTTCACCTTTTTACTATGAACTCCTCTTTTAATATGGCCGCCCACCTTCTGGGGTATTTGATAGGGGGATTTCTACCTGATTTCTTAGAAAGTCTAATCCCAGCATTATCAAAAGTAGAAATTTACAGATCTTCCATCATGATTGCTCTTGGTATCGTTTTCGCCTCAAACATGATGTTCCTAAGGATCAAAAGAATTCCAGCGATGAAATCCAATAAGAAGTTGTTTGAGGGAATAAAAAATAAAAATTGGAAAATACTCTCGAAACTCATCTTACCAAAATTGTGTTTTGCTTTTGGTGGGGGCCTCATCGTTCCCTTTATGAATCTTTATTTAAAGGAAAAATTTAATCTTTCCACAGACAAAATTGGAGTTGCGTACGCGTTTTTGCAGCTTTTTATTTTCTTGGGGATTTTCGTCACTCCCACAATCATCCGAAAAACGACTCATTTAAAGTTCATCGTTTTAACTGGCTTATTTTCCATTCCTTTCATGATCACCATGGGTCTCACAGGAAATATTACTCTGGTATTGAGTTGTTTTTTTATGCGTGGGATGCTGATGAATATGTCTGGTCCAATCACGAGTATGTTTGAAATGGAAAGAGTCAAAGAGGAGGAAAGTATTTTTGCCTCCGCTACAATTATATTCTTTTATCACATGGTATACACTACGAGTACAAGACTTGGTGGATACTTGATTGAGCACTACTCCTTTGGACAAACATTTTATGTCGCTGGCTCGTTTTATGCCCTTGCGATAGCGTTGTATTATTATTTCTTTAAAGACCATCCAACCGATGAGGAAGAAGACTGTGACATTAACATCGCAGAGGAAGCTGCTTAAAAAATCAACTCACTCACACGATTCATAAGATAGGTAAGTTTCGTCTCGTCCTCTTCAGTGAAATTGCTTCTTAGCGGTGAATCAAGATCAAGAACACCAAAAACGAGATCATTTTTTATTAAGGGAATGACTAGTTCTGAGTTCGTTTGTGAGTCACATGCGATGTGACCTTGAAATTCATGAACATCAGAAATTCTTAAAGTCTTTTTTTGACTATAGGATGCTCCACAAACTCCACGATGTGGTTTGATCCGTATACAAGCGGGTTTTCCCTGAAAAGGTCCTAGAATAAGTTCTTGATCTGTTTTGTCCCAAAGATAGAATCCACACCAATTAAGATTCGGAATAGTGTGATAAATCCATGAGGAAATGTTTGAAAGATTGGCAATGAGATTTTTTTCACCATCAATTAAAGATAAAATTTCTTTTTCTAGATTTAGATAGAAGTCATCCTGTCCGTATTTCGCTTCAATGATCCACATCTTGATTTCTCACTTCATTCATCATTTGATCTAAAAATTTTTTCATAAATTCTACTCGTTCTAAAGCTAGTTTTTTGGCGGGCAGAGTATTCATGAGTTCTGGTAATTTAAATAATTTTACAAAGTAATGATCAAGCATATAGTTCTTGTCATTATATTCTCGGCTTTGAGCAAGAGGGTCTTCAAAATGGTAAAAAGAAGATTTCATTTTAGTATTAACGGCAGCACATCTTAGAATTCCAATCGCCCCAAGTGCATCTAATCGATCAGCATCCTGTACAATTTCCGATTCAAGAGAACTGGCCTTAGCTCCTGCGGAGTAACTATGCTCAATGATTGCACTCTGGATGAGTATAATCTCATCTATGCTAAAACCTGATTTAATAAGAAGTTTTTTCGCCGCTTCAGCTGAGAGAAACGATGCCTTCTTTCGTTCAGGATGATCTTTCGGAAGATTAATAAGGTCATGGCAATAGGCACCCGCTAGAGGGATTTCTGTGCCAATCTTAAGATTCTTACAGATGATCTCAGCATTGGAAGCAACCCTTAAGACGTGGGCCCAATCATGGGCGGGATCTTCGGATTGGTAGTAAGGTTTAACAAGGCTGATGAGAGTATCAAGGCGGTTCATTCCTCTACCTTGAAGCGATCTTTGACTTTCTTAATGATAAATCCCAGAACTGGGACATTTTCATAAACAAAGGCGCCCATATCAAAATAATCACGATGATATATCGCTTTTCCCTTAGAGAATTTGATGACTGAAGTCCCTGGGAGAACAATAGGTTTCCCATCATTAAGTTTATCTGTTTCCAATGTCATAGTCCAAACGCCAACAACGTCGTCACCGGCCTCTACAAAGTGTGAAAAATCAAAGCGGATAGTCTTCACATTCTTGTACATATTTTCGTAATAAGCCTTAATTTTCTTAGTTCCTTTAATCATGCCAACA
Source organism: Bacteriovorax stolpii (assembly GCA_945862475.1). Classification (GTDB taxonomy): domain Bacteria; phylum Bdellovibrionota; class Bacteriovoracia; order Bacteriovoracales; family Bacteriovoracaceae; genus Peredibacter. Next base: position 17,612 of record CAMAYW010000003.1, on the reverse strand, counting down.
GGATCGTGAAACTCAATGTTTGGATCATAAAACTCATCAATTAAGTAAAGATTATCTTTCGTGAGTTTTTCAAAAATAAACTGAAATTTTTCTCTATTTGTCATGTTGTTCATAGTTTGTCCCCACCCAAGAGATGACATAAAAAGGAGAATTAGGAGTATAATCTTCATTGGTGCATCCTTGGAGTTAAAATGATTACCCACCTTATCTTAGCTGTTCTTATCTTTGTTCACATCTTTTTCTTTATCGCTTTGATTAGAAAAAACTTTGCTGTGATCGACATTGGATGGGGGTTGGGATTCATCGTCATTGGGTTAGTTGCCTATTTCCATCATCCACTATCTATTAAAAATGCACTGCTCATGATCATTGTTACTATTTGGGGCTTAAGGTTAGGAAGTTATATTCTCATGAGAAGTCGCGGTAAAGGCGAAGACCCGCGCTATACGAAATTTCGAGAGGCGTGGAAGCCTCATTCAAATCTTCAGGCCTATTTTAAGGTTTTCCTCTTTCAGGGTTTTTTAATGTTGATTGTCTCACTACCTGTGACCTTGGCCATGGCGCAAGAAAGTAAAACAATTTCCATTTTAAATTGGTTGGGGGTCCTGATCTGGGTGATAGGTTTTGTCCTCGAAATTTCCGCCGATCATTATCTCACTTGGTGGAAATCGCAGCCTCAAAATAAGGGACATATTTGCACGTCTGGACCCTGGAAACTTTGCCGGTTTCCGAATTATTTTGGAGAAGTATTATTGTGGTACGGAATTTACTTTGCAAGTTTTGAGCCTCAAAACTTTTGGACGATTATAGGGCCCTTCGCCATCAATTTCTTTATCTACAAAGTGACAGGCGTTCCTCTTTTAGAAGAAAAATACCAAACCCGAGAGGATTACCGAGAATATTCCAAAAAAACACCAAAGTTTATCCCTTTTACAAGACCTTAGATTTTTTGGAGAAGATGCCTTTTTCTTTTGAAAAAAGATTTGTTTGTAATTCTTTTTCATCGGATTTTTTATAGTAAGGAATTCTTAAAAGGAAAAGTTTCAGGGCATGATAATGAATAGAGAAGATGATTCTAAAAGTGATAAATGGATAAGTAAAAAATAACTTCAAAAGATTCTTCGAATTCCATTCTAAACTTTTTCCAGAAAAACTTGCTGTTAATTCAAGCTCTCCATGGGGATCATGATCATCGATATGAATAACAAGAGTTCGATCCTTTCTTTTGATCTTAAAGGTCAGTGCATTCTTAGCTGAAATAAAAGGAGAGATGTAGAATTCTTTGACGGAATGAAAGACCCATTCACCCGATTTCATGCATTCTGGTCGCACAAGATATGGCTTTTGCTCATGAAAGGTATTACCGATAGCAATCACGACGTATGGATGATCTGTTGTTTGAATAAAATAAAAAGAGACTGGATTAAATGTGTACCCGAGAATTCTTGGGTTCGTAAGAAGTTCGATATTGATAATTTCTTCAAATATACCATTCTCTTTAAAATAGGCTTCTACATTCTGACGAGTGTCAGGGAAGCCAAGATTAAAATGATCTCGATCATAGAAAGAGATCAGGTTAAAGCTGTTTCTAGAAAAGAAAAAATGATCATTATGAAGAGCATCCAGTTCATCAATGTTAAATTTGGTCCAGAAAAATTTATAATCAAACTCATATTTCCTGGGAAAAAACCGTTTATGTCTTACAAACGAAAGATAAAACTCACTCTTCATGGAAGAACTTTTTTTCCTAAAATTTCTTCACATAGACTTACACTTGAGAATAAAGCATCCTCATGGAAACCATATCTAAAATAAGCTCCACAAAAATAAAGTTTAGGGCCGTTTTTATTAAGCTCTGGGAGTGATTCCTGAGCTTTGTAAGTTTGAGAGTCAAAGACTGGGTGATGATAAACAATTCTTTTGATGATTTTCTTTTTATCAACAAACTCTTCACCGTTAATGTTGATGAAATAGTTCACCTTATCTGAAATTTTCTGTAGGCGATTCATAAAATAGACTGTGAAGGCGTCCTTATTTCGATAGACGAAATTCCAAGATGACCAATTCTTTTTTAATCTCGGCATTACACTCTCATCCGTATGGAGGATCGCTATGTTCTCTTGATATTTAAAGGGAGAAAGGAGTTCTTTTTGACGAGGGGAAGGATTTTTAATCAGCTGAAGAGTTTCATCAGCGTGGCATGAGAAAATAACATGATCAAAATGATGAATATTTCCATCACGAGAGATGACTTCAACAGAAGAATCTTTAACTTCCACGGATGTGATACCGTTATTAATTTGAATTTTATCTTTAAAGCGCTCGATGATTTTTAGCTTGTAAGTCTGAGATCCTTTTTCAACTGTCTTCCACTGGTGTTGTGTATCGAGTCCAAGAAACCCGTGATTCAGAAAAAAACGAACCAGCATCTTAATAGGAAAGTCGAGCATCTTATCTTGTGGCGTAGACCAAACGGCAGAGCTCATGGGAACGACGAAATGATCAAGAAACTCCTGACCATATCCTTCCTTATGAACGAAGTCTCTAACGGTCATTGTTTCATACTTCTCATCGGATATGATTTTAGAAGCAACTTTACAAAGCCTCTGGATATCAAGGAGCATTTTCCAGTAAGTAGGACTCAGAAGATTTCTTTTTTGCGCAAAAAGACCATTCCAAAAACTACTTCCATTATATTCCAAACCTGACTTCGTCTCAAAAACGCTGAAAGACATGTCACTATCGTAATAGGGCACGTCTAGCTCTTTGAAAAGTTTTAACATTAAAGGGTAAGTCACTTCATTAAAAACAATAAAGCCGGAATCTATAGGTTTTTCTTCCTGCCCTTCTTGTATGTAAACGGTATTGGTGTGGCCACCAATATAATCATTCTTTTCAAAAATGGTTAGGTCAAAGTGATCCTTAAGAAAATAAGCAGCACTCATTCCAGCCATGCCTGTACCGATTATAGCTACTTTCTTTTTCACTTTTTCTCCAAAAGGTAGTGGGAGACGAACCACTCACGACCCTGATCATATTTCCATAATTCGGCGCATGCCATGAAGAATATTCTCCAATACTCAAGCCACTTTCCTGCTTCCTTTGCTCCATAGTGTTTTGTGAAGATCTCTAAAATTTTCTTTTTATTTCGGTCAGTATTCTTGAGCCATTCTTCAGACGTCTTTGCATAATGAGTTCCATTATAGCGAACATGTTCAACCAATTTAAACTTATCCTGAAAGTGAACAAAGATGTCATCTGATGGCATCATTCCACCTGAAAAGAAATATTTACTCATCCAATCACTCTCATCCTTTACTTCAAAGAGATATGGAGTTGATCGATGAACGAAAATATGAACAAAAAGAGTTCCTTTATCTTTGAGCCATCCTGAAATTTTCCCAAGAAGAATTTCATAGTTTCTCATATGCTCGAACATTTCAACGGAAACGACACGATCAAATTTTTCTTGGATATCAAATTGATTCATATCAGCGGTAATAATCCGAACGTTATTTAAGCCTCTTTCCTTTGCTTTTTGATCAATATGAAGTTTCTGTGTGGCAGAGTTTGAAACAGCAGTAATCTCGCAGGTTGGAAACTTCTTTGCCATAAAGAGAGTGAGGGAACCCCATCCACAACCAAGCTCAAGGACTCTCTCTCCTGGTTGAATTTTTGCCATCGAGACAGTTCTCTCAAGCATTTTCACCTCAGCTTCCTCAAGACTTTCCTCATTATCAAAATAGGCACATGAGTATTTTAGATTGGGCCCCAGAGCATAAAGATAAAAATCAGTTGGTACTTCATAGTGTTGTTCGTTAGCATCTCTCGTCTGAACTGCTAGAGGAGAGTCTTTCATCATTTGAATAAATTTATTTTTAGTTTCTTCCAGCGATGATGGTGGAGTGGGAGTAATCTCTTTGATTCTTTCTTTAAGTAATTTTCGAATACCTTTTCTTAAAATAAAGTCTGGAACATAACCAGAGCTTATAATTGAGTCCATCATATCTAATCCTTTATGTTAATTAAATCCGTTTATTCTACTCACAATAGCATTATAAAAAGAGTAAAATATGCAGTTTGTTCCGTTTTTTTATAAGTTTCATTCCCCGCCCTGAAACCATCCTCTTTTCCTAAAAAACCAAAAAGCACTAACGCTGATGAAGATCATACTGAGGATGACCCAGATAAGAGCAGTTGTTGAATGGAGGCCTGGGAGATATTCAAAATTCATTCCATAAAAGGATGCAATGAAATTAAGAGGAAGAAGGATGGTTGAGAAGACTGTTAAAATTTTCATCACTTCATTTGCTCTTTGATCATTAAGTGAAATGTGAAGTTGAAAGAGATGTTCAAAATTATCCGAAATATCATCCAATTGAAAATAAACCTGATCTATATTTTCTTTTAAATCTTGAAGGAGTGATGGGTAATCTACCCAAAATTCTTTTGAGCGATAGAGAGAGTCATTGGTTTGTTTTAAAATTCTCTTAATCACAAACAACTGTCTTCTGAAACGATAAATCTTAGACGTTTGAAGCCTACCAATGTTCTTGGAAAGGATTTCTTCCTCAAATTCATCGAACATATCTTGAAGATTCATGACAGGTTTTTCATAGGTTCTAATAATGGAAAGAATAATCTGATGGACGACACCTTGAAGAGTCGCAGAGACTTCATTCTTTTTAACTTTTTCTAATGTTTTATCAAGGCAGCTTAGTTTCACTCTGTGAATTGTCACAAGTCGATCTGTGGTAATAAATAAGGCAATTTTTCGAGTAAGATCTTGAACAGTTGTTGCATCGAAGCCAGATTCTTCGTCATAGCTTCTCATCATGAGAAAGTGACCCTCATCCGTATACTCATACTTTGGTAAATGCTCTGGTCTAAGGGTATCTTGTACTAATAGGTAAGGAAGATTAAATTTTATTGAAAGAGTCTCGAAATCCTCATCTTGTGGTTTTTCAACGTCAAACCAACTAAAACTTCTATTGGTTAAAAGATCTTCCGTTACCATCTTGAATCCATTTCATTTTGATAAAAAAAAAGGCCGGATTGCTCCGGCCTTCGATTTGGTTAAATCAATAAGAGATTACCAACGGTTTCCACCACGGTCTCCACCGCGATCGCCACCACGGCCACCACCGAAACCACCGCGTCCACCACGGTCTCCACCGCGATCGCCGCCACGTCCACCGCCGCCGCCGAAACCACCAGTACGTGGCTCCATAGGACGAGCTTCGTTAACTACGAGTGAACGACCACCCATATCTGAACCGTTTAGTTTTTCGATAGCTGCTTGAGCTTCGTCACCAGATGACATTTCAACAAAGCCGAAACCTTTTGAACGACCAGTGTCTCTGTCCATTACGATTTTAGCAGAATCAACTTGACCGAACTTTGAGAAAAGCTCGTTTAAGTTTTCGCTTGTAGCAGAAAATGGAAGGTTACCAACATAAATCTTGTTACCCATAAATACCTCCTTAAGGCCAGGGACGCGCTTTCAGAGAATCATGAGCAACTCGCTCGAAGAACACTTACCAGCGACAAAACAATAATACAGGATCTAAATAGCATTAAATCCTAAACCAAGCATAGCACAATTTTAATAAGTTAAAAAAATTTAAGGTTTAAAAAAGGTCCTCGTCACTTTAGGATACACTGCGAAATAAAAAGACTCGGCGCACACCCTAGTTTTATCAATGACTTAAGCAAACAAAGAAAAATCCCAACCGATAGATGATAATTGTTAAAGATTGGGACAGGGAGTTTTTTTCCACTGAATTTGGACATTCTCCAGAGAGAAATCGCTCCCCGTTGATCTTTATCTTCTCCCGGATGGCCGAATTTCTCGCTTATCTGAAACTCTTGCTTCATTCACTGTGAGGGATCGTCCTCCAAAATCTGAGCCATGCAGTTGCGCAATCGCCGTGTCGGCCGCAACGGCATCACTCATTTCGATAAACCCGAAACCCTTTGATCTGCCCGTATCGCGATCAATAACGATCTTAGTCGAGGCAACAGAACCAAAGCGAGAAAACACGGCGGCCAAAGAATCACTCGTGGCAGAAAAGGGCAGATTACCAACATAAATTTTTTTTCCCACAAAACCTCCTGAAGTCAGATCGAGTTAATTTAATATTGAAAACGCATACACGCTGGCTAAGAAACAATACAAAGGAGAAAAAGGACACTTAAAATATCCTTAAACTTTAATTCTACGAATGATGCAAAGATTCAAGAGAAGACCAACTAACTTAGTCTTGAAAGACCAATTTCGTCCTCCTCGACGGCCATCTTTTTCACTCTTAAAATTTACCTATGCACTCAAAAAAAAATCAAACAACTCAACCGACTCAGGAGTTTCCTGTATTTAATAACTGGAATGAAATTGCCAATGGTTGGTATTTTGCTTTTCCTTCAAAAGATCTTCCAAAGAATGAAGTTAAACCGATTCAAATCTGTGGCCAAGAACTCGTCTTCTATCGAGGAGCTGATGGAAAGGTAAGAGCGCTTGATGCTTACTGTCCCCACATGGGAACTCATCTTGGAAAAGGGAAAGTTGTTGAAAATAACATTCGTTGTTTTTTTCATCATTGGCAATTTAATGAAGAGGGAGTTTGTGTTGATATTCCTTGCCAGAAGGAAATTCCCGATAAAGCGAAAGTCCAAAAATACTCGGTGGAAGAACGTTATGGAGCGATTTGGATATATCCATCTGATAAACCTTCTCATACGTTAGTCGATTTTCCTGAACTCCATCACTCTGTTGAGAAGAAAGTTTCATTTGGTAAGGTTTACGAGAGGACTTGTCACCATCACGTAACAATGATCAATGGAATTGATCCTCAACATCTGAAAACGGTTCATCAATTAGATATTGAAATGAAAATAGATATTTCTGAAGTTCAAAATGGAAATATGATCGATATTTCTCTCAAAGGGAAAATTGGAAAAGGCGTTTGGCGAGAAAAGCTTGCACGATTTTTTTTAGGCCCAGAATATTCTTACTCCATGAGATATGATCATGGCAACAACGGGTTTCTAACGTTAATGAGAGACGTTTATTTTTTTAAGTTCAAATGGCCCACCCTTCACATGATCTTTGCCTACAGACCTTTAGAGAAGGGTCGTCTCATGGTTCAGCCAATTTATGTAACAAAAAAACGGAAAGGTCTCTTAGGATGGATGATTTCCGGGATTCTTATTTGGATGACGAAAAAAGCTTTTTTTGCTCTTCAGGGTGAAGATGGAGCTGTTTATGAAAATATGCGATTCTATCCTGGAAATCTTCTCCAAATCGATCGCCCGGTCGCCCAGTATATTCAGTATGTGAATAAGTTAAAGACTTCATCCTGGAAACTACCGTGAAAAAAGAATTAGTTTCTGAGACTTTGAGAGTCAAAAAAATCAAGCGCTCAGACGTTGAGAGGATGTATCTTTTATTTTCTGAATATTATGACAACCATACTCTTCAAACTTTTGAGCATGACCTGTTTGAAAAAGATCATGTCATTCTTCTTCGAGACAAAAAAAATAATGAACTCCAAGGGTTCTCAACTTTACTTCGAGTTCCACTAAAAAAATTAGGTAAAAAAGTTATCGGAGTGTATAGTGGCGATACTGTGGTGAGGAAAGATTATTGGGGGTCACCTGTTCTGGGGATCACTTTCCTGAAATATTTGTGGAAACTAAAAGTGAAAAGTCCAGGAACTCCTGTCTATTGGTTTCTTATCTCCAAGGGATACAAGACTTATCTTTTGATGGCAAAAAATTTTTCTATTTATTATCCTCGTTATGATCAGGAGACACCGTCAGAATATAAGAGACTCATGGATGAGTTTTATAGCTCAAAGTTTAAAGAAAACTACGAATCAGAAACAGGCCTAATTACGTTTGAAGGCCATGCCTGCGCTCTTAAACATAATGTTTCAGATATTACCTCAGATTTATTAACAGAACCTAGAATTGCTTTTTTTCAGCAACAAAATCCAAAGTGGGCAGATGGCCAAGAATTAACCTGTATTGCAAAAATGACATTTTGGATGCCTTTCAAATATGCTCTTAAAAAAACATTTAAAGTGAGTACAAAATGAGAACTGTTTTAATTACTGGTGCAACCTCTGGATTTGGAAAATTAATGGCCCATGCCTTTTTAAATCATGGCGACAGAGTTATTGCGACGGGGAGAAATTTAAAAGAAAGAAAGGATCTTTTTATTCAGGAGAGGGCCCTCTTCGGTGAGCGATTTTTAGAATTAAATATGGATGTAACAAATTTAAGTCAAGTCAAGGAAGCTCAAGAAGAAATATTAAAACAATTTGGTCATATTGATATCCTTATCAATAATGCTGGTTATGGTCTTTTCGGTGCCCTCGAGGATTTGAAAGATGTAGAAATAAGATACCAAATGGAAGTTAATTTTTTTGGCACGGTCAATGTGACGAAAACATTTCTCCCTTTAATTATGAAGGCAAGGGGAAAAGTATTTAATTTTTCATCGGTTTTTGGATTTATGGGTTTTCCTCTGACGAGTTTATATTGTGCTAGTAAATTTGCCGTAGAGGGTTTAACAGAATCACTCAGGGGCGAGCTTGCTCCTCACGGGGTGCAGTTATGCTTAATTGAGCCTGGTGGGTATCGTACCAATTTCGGAAATAGTCTAAATTGGAGCACTCAAGACGATTCTTCCTTCAAAACCCAGTTTCAAAATTATAAAAATCTTCACCAAAAGATTGCCTCTCGAAAACCTCAAGACCCCTCTGAGGTGTCATATGGTATACTTAAGTTGTCATTAAAAAGAAAATTACCCATGAGAAAAGTTTACGGAAAAGATGCGACGTTCTCTCATTATTTCAGAAATTTTACTCCATCCTGCATTTACTTTTCGGTCATGGATTTCGTTTTTAAAAAAATATTCATGAGAGAATCAAATTGAAAAAAGTAGAATTGTTTTTACAACCTTCATCCTCTGAGCAAAAAGATTTTCTTAATCTTTTAGAGTTAACGGCTAAAGTTCACGGAGAAAAAAAAGAGACTTCTCAGAAAAATGAAAAGTTTTTGTGGGATGAACGCTTTTTTCAATTAGAAAATTCCAAGCTGTGGAAGTCTTTAGATTCTGAAAAGCAAACATCCGTTTTAAGATCGATGACAGAAAGTATTTTAAGAGAAGCTTATTTTATTGAAACGGCTGGGATGTCTTACGCGGCCAAAATGAACATGACATCTCTTACGAAAGAAGAAAGGCAATTTTTTTGCTTCGTTGCTGAAGAAGAAGCTAAGCATTTGCGACTTGTCGAGAGTCTTTTCGATTTTGATAAATCCAATAGCAGGATCCCATCTTTTTCACTTTTGATTGGTGATATTATTCAAGATGCAACACGAGTTTCGCACCTTCTGCTGATTCAAATACTTCTTGAAGGATGGGGTCTAAACTACTACAAGTCCTTGGCCAAAGAGACACTGAGTGAGAAAGTAAGCTTAGCTTTTAAATCAATTCTAAAAGATGAAATCCGTCATCACTCTGCGGGTGTTATTTTATTTACGAAAGACAAACAAGAGCTATTGAGAGAAAGCAAAAATAAACAAGAGCTTCTAAATTATATTGAACAGATTTGTAAAATGATTCAGATAGGTCCTTATACCCTCGTTTCAGAAATGTTTAAATTTTTGCCTCGTCCAACTCGCGATGATTTGATTCGTTTCTTGCAGGAAACTGACGCCGTTAAAACAACAACTCAAAAGTTGCAATTAATTGATGATCTCGTTTCGAAGGCACTATCCTCCGAAATCATGATTGAAATGCGCGAAAAAAAGATATTTGCTCCGCTCCAGGTGGAGTCTATGGCGTCACTGCTTTTTGAATCCATCCCAGAAATTTTTCAGCTTGAGAAAGATTAGAAAAAAGTACCCTCTCTTTGATGTCCCCGAGATTCATTCCACTTGATTGGCAATATTGAAGATACATTTCAGAGGGGCTTCTTACTTTGATTATAGTTGGTGCTTTAAGTTGATTGAGGTTTCTAGCTAGCTTGTAGTGATGGATAGATTTAAGCTTTTGATCCCAGTCTGTAATGTCGTGGAGTTCTGTTAAAATCACATATTGAGGAATAGGATCACGAACATTAGGGATAATAAAGACGACACCCTCATGATCTTTTGTCAGATCTTTTAGGAGGGGTTCAGAAAACTTTTCACCTGCTAAATCAATCTGTTGTCCATAACGACCAATAAATTCCAAAATGGGAACTTTATAATAGAACCCAGTGACTCTTACAACATCCTCGGTATTGTATCTAAGAAATCCATTTCTTTGGCCAGTCAAGATGACATAGGTATTTCCGATTTCAACTTCATGAATCCCTCGGATCTCGCCGTTATCTAAAAATTCAATAATGGTTTCTGACACTAAGGGGATGTGACCGTTTGCCTCCGACCAAGGAATTGTCACGGGCGCCTCTGTTAAAAGGAGTCCTTTACCTTGAAAAACCACGCGGGGAAAAAACTCTTTTAACTTATTGCTGGGCTTTTCTGCTTGAGCATGAGTCCAGCACGAAATGAGTTTAAGATTCGGCCAGAGCTTTTCCCAGCTCTCAATTTTTATCCCCAATTGATGCTGATTTTTTTCAATGTAGTCGAGAAGCGCCAGAAGATACGTTGGGCTCCAAATCGAAATAACCTCTAGTTTTGGGCTTGCGATGAGATCACGGGAAATTTTGAAAAGGAACTCTTCAGAAGAGTCTGACTTATGATTATTGGGATTTGAAATAAGAAAGGGGCTTAAGAGTATCCTGAATGGAAGTGACAAATATTTTCTATCATCATTGTCACTTTCACCAATTTGGGGAGAGACACTCATGAAGAATTTTCCAGTACAGAGCTTCACCCCTGAAAAAAAAATCACGTCATGAACCCAAAGAGTGAACATGTTTTGAAAACTCTTCAGGAGTCCTCTCGTATAGGGAATACTTTTCTTAATCCCACTTGAACCGGAGGTGAATTCAAAAAAAGAGATATTTTTCGGGTTCAAATGTAATGAGGTTGCATAATCGGCATAGCTCATAGGAGTATTTGGATAATCACAATTAAGCTCTTGGAGTATTTTTGACTTTAGCTCTTCTTGAGCTTTTTGTGGATCTTTACAAGCTTCAATGAATGCCTTTCTTTTATTTGATGCCAGAAAAAATAGAATTATTTTTACAGTGGAAAAAAATAAATTCACGGCCACTCACCACGCCAATAGATTCTCGTTTTAGGTTTTAATTTTGTTTTTGGTGGAATGTCTGCTCCTGGTCCCATCTGGGTATCGGCACCAATAAAGACTTTATCACCGATGATAATTTTTTTAATAACGAGTGCGGGTTTTCCATCGATATCAGCGACCATGTGCGAGCAAAAACCAGAAATATGGCCAAAAATAACCTTGTCACCAACTTCCATGAGTCCGCGATCAACAATTTCTATTCGTGGAGTCCAAAAAACATCTTTTCCTATTTTACTTCCCCATGCGCGTAGCCAAGCCGAATAAAGACCTGGAATAAAATGAATCAGAGACTCTAGCCACGGGATGGCTATAAAAGGATATTGAAACATGTGGGTTGCCCACCAAGGATTATATTTTTTTTCTGATAGAACCCAATAACCATCAGAAAAGGGGAAAAAGAAAAAATGGATTCTGTGAAGGATAAGAGGAAGTAAATAAACAATAGATACAAGAACAATAAAATCATACCACTCAAAGTGAGAAAACATTTTATAAAGCCAACTTAGAACCAACAAAATATAAAAGATAGGAAATGTTGAGACAAACTTGCCACCTAAAGTCATTTTCCGATTCTCCTTGGACTAAAAATCTCTAACCAAATAGAACGACTGGGTAGCTTTTCTAGGTTCTCATTCTGAATCATCTCATTCGAAAAAGTCCCATGAATTCTGTCCCACCAATTTAAATTCGCCCCATAATTTTTTGTTCTTCCAAGAACTGCATGGTGATAGATATGGTGCTCAGGTAGTATGAGGATTGGTGACATAAGATTTTTCAGAATTTTTGGGGTCGCCACACCTCCATGTCTCCATAGATCAAGAGCAAATGTGCATCCAAAGCCAGCTAAAAAAAACGTCGGATCTTGAATCAAATAGAGCCCTATCACTTGGGCCCAAACATAAATGAAAACGAAAGAAGTCACTAAACTATTGCGTGACGTTGCAAACACATCAAGATGTCTTGAACTATGGTGAAGCCGATGAATGTGCCAAAAAGTTTTTGAATGAAAAAAACGATGGTTCCAGTAATAAAGATAATCAACGACAAAGAAGCTTATGATGAACTGGCCAATAGGATCGATGTGAACTGATTGATGCAAAGAGGGAACAAAATATTTTAATAAAGGTATCATCATGAGCGGAGTGAGAGGTATAATCACTCCTTGTATAATTAGACCCATAAAGTCGACGATCCATTCTTCTTTTGATCGAGACAAGGAAGCATGTCTATAAAGCTCATTTGATAGTCTTAATAAGACCAGTAAAGAAAAGACCAAGAATATCAGAGCAGTGTTTAAACCCAAAATTCGATCTCCACTTCTTTCTTTGGCATGGCATAAGGATCACGGCCTTCTTCAATCTCTGCCTGAAGAGACTCGATCCAAGTGTGAATGATGTCAGCTGGAGAGTTTTGAAAATGGGCCCCATATTTATTGATCGTCTTCATCTGATTATTTAAAATCCTGATGTCTTGATCAATAATCGCCTGCGCTTGTAGCTTTACCAAGGGTCTTGATAATTGAGTCCAAATTCCATAATTGTAGGTTAGATCAGTATAAACGAGTGTTTCTTGATCGTTTATAGGAATGGACTGAGACGTAATGATAAAATGATTTTTCCCTCCAAAACGATAGTGAACACTCGTGATATTGGGGACAAAAAATTCATCAGTGTGGCCAATTTCTTTCCCCGTTGGATTTAAAAACCAAGAAAACCAACCGAAGTTTTTTTTCTCATTTTTATAAGTCACTTTGACACGGCCGAATTCTCTTTCAATCCTCGCACCAAACTTTTCATCTTTTGCGTCTCTAAAAATTTTTGGATGCACAAAAGTGGTATGGGGAATATCTACAAAATTTTCAGCACAATTGGTGACATTATTATGGAAAAGATTTTGAAGTCGAATAGTGGTGTAGCCTTTCTCTCCAAAACAAGGCATTGAAAAAGGCTGAAGCTCTGGAAAGCTCTGTCCCAGTTTAACGTAAATATAATCTTCTTTTTCCATCACCTGATAGGTTTTGGCACATTTCCCTTGCGGCTTGTACTCTGGACCTAGAGAGGGGATTCGTACAACTTCCCCTGTTTGATCATAAGTCCACCCATGATAGGGACACTGAAGATTGTTATTGATTACTTTCCCATTTGAGAGCTGAGCGGTTCTATGGAGACACTTATCCTGCATGGCCGCTATCGCTCCTGATTCGGTTCTAAAAAGAGCAATCCACTCGTTTAGGATAGAGCGAGATAAGACTTGGTTTTTACCGAGCTCATGGCTTTCAGCTGCTATATACCAGAAATCTTCTCGTTTCATTTTGAATTTACTTTACGGATTTTCATGTTGGTATTGATGTGGATCTGGCAGGCGAGACGAATATTTTCATTCCCTGGATACATGTTCTCTAAAAAATCACTCTCGTCTTGAGTCCTTGGTGGAAGAGGGGAATCTGATTGGAGAACTTCAATCGCACAAGTTCCACAAATCCCAATTCTACACCCAAAGAGAATAGGAGAATTATGAATCGTTAATTTTTCAGAAAGACATTCGCCGTCCTTAAGTTCTACGGGTGGTTTGTCTGATCCGGTAAATTCTAAACGGCATGACATATCAAGCAACTTTTCGTTTAAAAGTCTCAAAGGACTTACGATTGTTTTTTAAATGCTTTTCTAGACTATTACTCGCCATGAGAGATAATTCCTTATTCTCTTTATTGATGTAGTTAAAGTCTTGTAAATAAGCTTTGTAGCTGTCAACGGATTCTCTGTGAGTCTTATGACTTAAAAGCATCCCTTCACTCTCTTCGCAAAAACACTTTCTAATCGCTTCAACTGCTTCTTTATCGTTCATGTTAAAAATGGGTGAACGAAGAACTTTATAAATGGTTTGGTAAAGGGCCGGATCATACCAAAAAATACCATTAATGGCGGTGGAAAAATTGTAGTGATCCATTTGGCACCCTCTAAGCGCCATGTTTCCGACTAACGTCTCAAACTTTGATGGCCTTGGAAGAGAATTGATCACCTCATGAGAAACGACCGTCGAAGTATTGAAGTGGAAAGATTCATCAATAAAATGATAGTAACTAATTTTTGATGGAGCAGGAGAGTTTTCCTTATCCGGATGTTCAGAGTAATAACGGGATAACTGGTGCTGAACGATTTTTCCATTAAGAGTTCTAAGACCCCTAACCGTGAAATACTGACATCCAATGAAGGGGGAGTTAGAAGAAATCATCGTGAAAAAGTTTAATTGCCATTTTCTCCACCACTGCTGAAAGTCATTTAGGTCTGAATACAACATCGTTTTCTCAAACGGTGTTCGCATAGGGTAGGTGAACACTCTTTCTCCGAAATTTTCTACTTCAAACTGTTCACTTATTTTTTTGAAGGCATTAATATGCGCACGCTCTTGAGCAGATTCTAAATCGAGAGTGTCACAGACGATTCTAAAATCTTCCATACCATAGAGTGCAGCAGCACTCGTTTGATTAAAAAAGATAGTCGCGATTTCTGCCGATATGATTTGAGAATAATAGGCTACCCAGTAAAGCTGATTTAACTTAACTTTTTGCGCCGGTGTGGATTGATTCCATAGCCATGTTTTGTATAAAAGAGAGAACTTTTCTGGGTTCCACATCTCATCTTTACAAAGTTGATAGTCAAATGAGCTGGAAGTTTGATCCATATTTGCAGTTTGATCAAGCTCCTTACTTCGCTTAAGAGCAATCTCCATTCTTTTCATGGTCTTTTGGTCATCAGCGAGACAAACATCGTGTCTTTGACTTAAGTTTCTATTCATATTTCCTTCTTTATCATTCACTACATCGGCAGCTAAGATTTTAAAATATAATGTCTAAGTATTTGTACCCTGCATATACCTGTTAGCAGGCCTTTGAGCCTCATAATGTTCGACAAAATCAATTATGGCCTTATCGGCCCTAATGGGGGTGTTGAATTTAAAGTTGATGCGATTAAATATAATTGTGTCGCCCTTGGCAAAATAATTTCCCACAAGCTTCGTAGCAAATAGAATGATAGGGTTGATGATTAGTCCGATGAGACCTTTTCTTTTTTTAGTCACAAGAATTGTCTGACCTTCGGTAAATCCTTCTAAAGTAGGACGTAAGGCAAAGATGATGTAAAAATGTAAAAAATCTGGCCCCACCATGACTGAACCAGTATGTCCCCACCAGTACGTCATTTCGTACGTTAATGCTTTTTTATAAAATTTCTTGGCAAATCTTAAGATGGGATTTTTTTCTGGCATAGGAGTTGTGTTCGACAGTTGGATGCATCTCTCTGAAAGAGGGGTCACCTTCATATTCAAATCCACAATCAATTGATGAACAGATCGAAAATGTTGAGCATCGATGGCATTAATCATTACAACATTCGGATGGCAATTTTTTAAAAAATTTGACCCGAGCGTAAAGTCCAATGGGATTCCTTTTAATTCAGGAATAACTGGAATATCTTCAGGATCTGATGCCTCACCTGTCCATAACCAAATAAGGCCATAGGCCTCTCTGATTTTATGGGGTCTAAGACTAGGGATATTCGTTAATTCAGTTTGAGCAGGTATTTCAATGCATTTTCCATCTGAATTAAATTTCCAGAAGTGAAAGGGACATCGAATTGCATTTCCCTCGACAGTTCCATCACATAAGTGAGCACCCATGTGAGGGCAATAAGCATCAAAAGCACGGACTGTATTATCTTCACCTCTCAATAGGACAAGTTCAGTGTTCAGAAATTTGATTGGGTATGCTTTACTTTTTTTTATTTTTTCTGAACGAGTGAGCCAATACCATCCCTCTGGTACAAAACCACTTACACCAAATTGTTTTATTCTTTCAAAGTAGGCCATAGTCCAACTTTTATTAGTCTACAAATAAATGAGTCAAACCAAACACACTGGAAGTTCCAAGACTATACTGAATTGTTCTTCTCGCTTCGGCCATGTAGTTTGGTTCTTTTCCTTCGGCACTCGGAACAAACGATTTCCATGCATTATTATCCCACGCAATTGAGCGTCCACGAAGATAGTTTCTAACTTTTAAAATCTCTCCCCGTTTATTCTTAATGCTTTTTTCAATTTCTCCAGTTTCAAATTGTGTTGGAAGAAATATCCCAAGAGATTGGGGAGGATTGAAATAAAATGCTGATAGATGGAGACTCACAGTCTCTCCAGAAATGGGATCCCTCACTTCCGCGGGACCTGAGACGACTGCTTTCATATTCGTCAGACCCTTATTGAGTTGAGGTGAACTATCATTTTGAACAAAAAGGGGATTAATCGCCATGACTTTGGAAGACTCTTGACCCTGAAGAAAATGATAAGAGCGGTCGGCGTAAACGACAGAGTTTTTAAGTGCAACGTACGCCTGTTTCATGAGTTGAGATCCATACTGCGAGCCTTGATAATTTCGAAGCTCAAGAAAATGATGTTTTTTGACAGCATTTTTCACAAGCTTGACTCGCTCTTCATCCGTCAAACCAAGGTCCTTACTTTTGGAAGCAAAAATACTTGAATCAACACCCAAATGGGAGCCGATTTCACCCAAAAGTTGAACCGAGTAGTCTTGGTTATAAGCACAATAAACAAGTATGTCGTGAGTAGCTCTATAAAATGAAGCAATGGTTAAGTGAATTTCAGCGACACCATGACCTCTAAATCTTTGGATGTCATCTTCAAAAGTTCCCTGCCCAAAAACCATTTTGTTATCCCATACAAATACTTTATCAGAAGCATTTTTTGAGATGACCTCAAGTTTTTTGATGGAATCCTGGAGAAGAGGAACGTAATCACTCATCATGAAATTTTGAAAATCAGTGATGGTTTGAAACTGATCCTTCTTTGTCATGTCGATGGATGGTTCTGTAAAATACTGGATAACGGCATCAGATTGGTTAGAAGGTAAGATCGTTTTGAAGGATGAGATGGCGGTTCTTAAAAACTGAACGGTGGATACATGGGTTGATTTATTTCCAAGTAGACCCTTTGAATGTTCAAAGAGTGGTCTTGCTCTCCAGACAATTCCCCTGAGCGAAATGAGGGGATGAAGTTGTGTCATGAAATACTTTGAATCCTCTGAAAGCTTACTATATTCGGAAAGTGTTTTTTTAAGAAAATGCTCCACTTCGTTTGCTGATTGAATCTTAAGCCACTCGTCTCTTATTTTCTTAAAATCAGGACTTAAGTCTCCATGATTAAAAGTGGTATCACTCGCGAGCTTTCTTTTTATTTTTGACCAACTCGATTTTTCTTTCAAAAATTCATTAGAGTCGAAAGAGTGCTCTGTAAAGACTGGAGCATGGGCCATTGTTTCTTTTTTGTTCCATGCTTTTGCGTT
>CAMAYW010000002.1 GCA_945862475.1 Bacteriovorax stolpii | reverse complement strand
CTAATTTCTTAAAGTCCTGGCCCATAGAAGCTACTCGATCAGGGTGATTTTGCTTTAAAAGCTCAAAGTATCTTTTTTTAAGTTCTTTTTGAGTAATACTTTCTCCCACTTTGAAATTAAACATCTCTTCCGGAGTAGGTTCCACTTGTGGATTTATTTTTTTTGAATCTTTCTTTGTTTCTTTTTTTGAATCATCAGGTATTGATTTTTCAGACTTTGATTGATGATTCATGAGTTTAAGTGTCTTTTGAAATTCTTTGTAGTGCTCAAGAGTGTATTCCTCTGATTTATCATCTTTTGGATCTTCGAACTTTTTCTTTTGGTCACTCATACTCTTCTTTAAAAAAAGGAAGGGCATTTTGATAAAAATGAAATATCCGCCAACTAGAAAAATTAAAACGGGTGCAATGTTTTTAAAAGCAGTGGTTATAGTTGTGATATAATAATTTACTGGATCCATCATGCTCCCTATCGGTAAAAAGTGTTAAGTGATTAGCTGTCTAGTTTATTGACAGCTTTTTAAGGGGAATGTTGATTTTATGATCAGAGTTAAAGAAGTATTTTCATTCAAGAATCCATTTATTACAGCTGCCAGTGGTCTTGTGCATTCAAATAATACCTTATACGTTGTCTCAGATGATGAAAGGGGCATTATTTCTCTTCAATTAGATCTAACTGAGAAAGCGGCTTACCATGCAATTGGCGGAAAAAGATTGCCTGAGGACCCTGCAAAAAGAAAAAAAGAGAAGCCCGATTTTGAATGCCTCGCTTTATTTTCAAACTCCCTCTTACTCATCCCATCTGGCTCTACCTCTTCTCGTGATCAAGGAGCGTTGGTCAATTTAGATGATTTTAAAATAAAACCCCTTTCATTTAAAAAGAGTTATCAATATCTTTCGAAGCATATCCCCGATCTAAATATAGAGGGAGCAGTTATTAATGGAGATCATATTATCTTATTCCAGAGGGGAAACGGGCCAAATAAATTTAATGCCATCATTGATTTAAAGCTTGAAGACCTCATTAGGGATAACCTTGATCAATCAACAATCACCCCTGTCGATCTGGGTTCTCATAACAATATAAATCTTGGTTTTACGGATGCAACGATACATAAAGACCGCATCTACTTTTTATCAGTGGGTGAAGCGTCTGAATCAACTTACCATGATGGGCAATTTGAAGGTGCTTATCTTGGAATCATGGGATTTGATGGAGTCATTCAGAAATTAAATCCATTACTAATTGATTTCAAACCAGAGGGGCTAACAATCGTTGATGATTACCTTTATATTGTAACGGACTCAGACAATAGAACAATTGAATCTAAATTGTATATCTCAGTGGAGAAGTTTTAACTCACAAGTTCTTTTAAGATAAACTTAAATGGATCAACCCCACCGGAAATTCTTCTCGATTTATTGTTGTAATTTTTCCAAACCTTTTCAAATTCTCTTTCGTCTGCCATCAATCTCGATGAAATGATAGATAACTCTTCCTGGCTTAGTTTATATTCATCTGAGATCATTTTGATGAAAAGATTTAATGTTCCTGGATCTAATCTCATTCCTTCCCTATGGTATTAAAATTATTTTTCCGACACTTTTCCCTGACTCTAATTCTTTATGAGCACTTGCAACATCATTAAAAGAATAACTTTTTACGGCCGAAACCTTTAACTTCCCCTCATCGTACCATTTGAGGAGATTTTCCATAGCTTCGCTAAAAATCTCTCTTTTATCAAATAGAAATGAGAGGTTAAAAGTGATTAAACTCCGATTGAGATGTGACATATTCAAGGGATTAAAACTTGGAGTTCGAAGGTAGTCTTTTACGAGTTTTGCCCAATTAACTTTGCCTCCAGTCTTTGGAAACATGGAGTGAGCGCCATAAAAAAACAATTTTCCGCATGGTGCGAGATGATTATAACTTTCTTTTAACGTTTCAACTCCATTGGCATCATAAGCGAGGTCTACCCCATTGGGAGCAAATGATTTTACTTTTTCCCACAAAACCTCTTTCGATTTATCAATAACAAAGTCACATCCAAGCTCTTTAACAAAATCAACCTTGTGAGATGAACCCACAACACCTATTGAGTGAATACCAAATATTTTACATAACTGTACAAGGGAGCTTCCAACTCCTCCAGCTGCCGAATGAATCAGGGCGATCATACCAGGTCTTACGACAACAATTTGAAAGAGAGCGTGGTACGCAGTTAAAAAAACCGCTGGAAAAGCAGCTCCTTCTTCAAAGGACATTTTATGTGGGAGTAGATAGAGATAATCTTCTGTGACTTTTACTTCAGTTGCATATGAATTAAACAAAGAGACACCGAGGACTTTATCTCCTATTTTAAATTTTGTGACTTTTGATCCCACTGCTTTAACAACGCCAGAAAATTCAAAACCTGGTGTTATGGGCCAGCCAACCATTTGTTTTGCTGATTCATACAAACCCCAACGGACAATGATATCTGCATAGTTAATTCCAATGGCCTTTGTTTCGACGACTATTTCATTTTCATCTGGAGTGAGATCAGGAAATGTCTTAATTTTTAATTGGCGATAATCACCAGCTTTATCAATGACGATTTTTTTCATGGTATGAAAGTGATAGTACCAGGAGCACCGTTACCGGTATCTCCAGTTCCTCCATCTATATCGATAAACATTGGTACAAGTGCGGCATTCGTGGTGCCTGCATTAACTGTGACGGAATTAATCTTTGCTCCCATCTCCAGGCTCACTTTACCACCATCGCCTCCTGGAACACCTGTAGTTGGATCTGAGCTCCCACCTTTCACAGATATATTGTTAACTTCTCCAGTGCTATAAACTTTAACTTCCCCACCTTTACCGGCATTTGGCCAAAGATGAGTTATGGCTTTTTGAGCTCCAACTAAGATCGCTGAATTGAGAACTTTACCTGCGATATCAAGAAAACCCGCCGTCGATGGAGTACAGGCCCCATCTCCCCCGGTTAAGTTCACATTTCCAGTGACGATCCCAGTTTGTAAAATATAAACAGTTGCAGCATTTCCATGGGTACAATACGACCCATATCCCATTCCAGAAATATTATTAACTGTACCGTAAATGTTCGCTTTACCTGCAAAGCTCTGTAAGTATGGACCTGAGTAAATATAAAGATGTGTGGCAGAACCAAAAACATTAATTATCCCACCAAGATTTCCTAGCGGCGAACCAGTTCCTGTTCCAGCTAAGGCAGAAATAGATGGCCCACTAACATTACCAGTTGGATAAATTGTTATTGTTCCACCAGCTCCAACCTTGGAATCCACTGTATCTCCCCCATTGGCCTCTAAGATACCGGTGACAGTTCCATAGATTCTTATATCTCCGCCCTTTCCAGCGAGTCTCTGAGTTGCAACGACTCCATTATTAGCGCCACCTTTTGAGATCACCGATCCAGTCACTGTTGATCCCGGATCTGTATAAACGATCCCTCCTGCACTTGAATCCACAGCTGTGACACAAGAGACAGCAACTTTACAAAGATCCTCTTGACCAGCACTTGCATCAATTGACGTTGCCTTTGAATTACCTAAGAGTTGAATAATACCTCCGAGAGAACTTCCATGGCCTTTTCCACCGATGGCATTTACAGCACCAAAATTTCCTTTCAGAGTAATGGCGCCACCTTTTCCTCCAATACCTGGGTATGAAGTCAGGCCAATAGGATCAGGAAAATGATTGCCACCTTTACCACCATTGGCATTTACGTTTCCAAACGTCATCGAAAAATCAGTCTCAAAAGTAATGGTTCGGCCATCAGTACCATTTTTTCCATTCCAGTCCCCAACTGTGGCCGTGCCATCTGCTCCATTAGTACCATCAGCAACAATATTTCCAAAAATCGTATTGAGTGGAGTAGCACCAGTTGCACCCACCCAAGTCACGTTGCTCCCGAAGTGGGTATTTAAAAGAATGTTGCCATACGTACCTGGCGAAACTTCAATAACCAGAGGTTTAAATAAGTTTGGTGCAAAGGCAATGGCAGCATTCACTGCTCCCTGTGCGGTTTGAAAAGGTTTAGTTGGATCGCTAATGATTCCAGTGATGTCACTTCCAGCTGGGGAGAGATAGAGAGTTGATTTAAGCACATTTATAGAAACTGTAACAGGTACAGAATTCAGAAAAATATCTGAAACCATGAATGTAAATGAATCAGTTCCAAAATAATTTATGTTCGGTGAATATAAAATGTTTGCACCGGTTCCATAAAGAGTTCCGTTAGTTGGCTGACTTACAATATAGAAAATGAGTTGATCTCCATTTGGGTCTGATCCAGTAAGCGTAATAGGAAGTGGTTTATTTGAATAAGTCGTCAAACTCGCTGCGTTTGCAATGGGTGCTTCATTATACTTTTTGATATCGATCTTAACTGTTTTAGGAGCCGAATAATTTCCTTGAGGGTCTTTCACTCTAAAAGTAAAAGAATCAAGTCCGTCATAATCAACGACAGGAGTGTAATTAAATGAACAGTTAGGATTAATTAGATATGAAGAGTGATTTGTTGGAGGCGAAACAACTTCACAAGTCACCACATCCCCATCTGGATCATAACCTGATAGATGAGGTTTTGAGAGAGTCCCTTCTGAAACATAACTACTTGATACAGTTGCTTTATTTTCAATCATCGAAATATTTAAATCGTATGCAACTGGAAAATCCTGAGCAGCGAGTACAGTAAATGAGGCATGTGCCAAAGGAGATGTGAGATTATTCGCAGTAACAGAATAGTCAAAAGAAACGGGACCAAAATAATTAGATGATGGCTTCAACTTAACTTTGCAAATTCCAGCTGAACAAGTACAGTTTTGAGTGATTATCAGGTAATGACGGTTTGAAATATGACAATCAGTAATCTGATCATTATCTGGATCTGAGTAATTTAAATAGATCCAATCAGTCTCCGTGTCCTCATTAATATTTTGTGGTGTTATGTCATAAGCAAAAGGAGTATTGTCATAAGCAGAGGGATCATTCACAGAGTTGACAGTCAAAATATCCACTTTCTTGGGCTGACACCCAAGAAAAATAAAGAGCATGAATAAGGTCGCGACAAGATTTGCGGACATATTTTGTTTCTATTCGGTTCTATGCCATTTTAACTTAGATCCCGATCTTGCCACTCAGGAATAAGGCCGTAGCCGAGAGGCACCTGTTGACGATATGATGGCCAAATAAACGACTCCAAAATGAACTGGATAGATATGAAAACCGTTTTAATACTGACAACTATTTTCGCCACCTCCCATTTAATGGCCTCAGATGACCTTAAACTTAAGTGCACGGCACTTCATAACCTAGATAAAGTCATGGAGACTGAGGTGAACTTGAAACAAACAGATAAAGAAAAGGTCATTGGTGAGTTTGAGGGATTCAAATTTATGGTTTCATCTAAGGGGGGTCATCTCATCGAAATTCAATCGCTCAATGTCGAAGAGCCATCCCGAACTTACGCTACTGGAAAACTCAACAGTGAAGACTCTTATGTTGAACTTAGTGTTTGGAACAGAAACTATATATTAGACTTTCGCTGCACTCCTTAAGACCGTTTAAATTCAGTTAATATGTCCAGCTCCATGCAGTCCAGTCTATGAGAGTGTATGCTCTCTTCATGGAAACGAACCGAGAAAAAAAATTCAGCCTCTATTTTTATCAAATTGCCCTCGCCATTATCATGGTTTTGGGTCTACGGGCCTGCATGGAAAGCAAATCCATGGGAAACATTCCATTCAGCGAATTTAAAAAGCACTTAGAGGCTGGAAACATTAAAAATATAAAAATTCGTGGAGAAGACATTTTTGGGGAATTCACTAAAGAAATAAATGGTAAGAAAGGATTTACAACGACTCAAGTTGAAAGCGAATTTTCAGACGTATTAGATCAATATGGAATACCCTATGAAAATTTAGGGTCATCTTCTTTTCTTACAAATTTTGCACTTTTTATTCTACCAACTCTCATTTTTATTGGATTTTGGTATTACATCATGAGAAGGGGTATCAAAAGTGTGGGAGGCGGCAGTGGCGGGTCATTTTTATCAATCGGAAAAAGTCGTGCAAAAATTTACGTACAAAATGATACCAAAATAACATTCAAAGATGTTGCGGGAGCAGATGAAGCATTAGAGGAATTAAGAGAGGTTATTGATTTTTTAAAAAATACAGAAAGAATTAAAAGCCTCGGTGGAAAGATGCCCAAAGGTGTTTTACTTGTAGGGCCGCCTGGCACAGGAAAAACGTTAATCGCGAAGGCCATTGCAGGTGAAGCAGGTGTTCCTTTTTACTCTACAAATGGAGCAGAATTTGTAGAAATGTTTGTCGGTGTTGGAGCAGCAAGGGTAAGAGATTTATTTGAACAGGCAAAAAAATCGGCTCCTTGTATTATATTTATTGATGAATTAGATGCCATGGGAAAAACCAGACATTCAAATCTCATTGGTGGCAATGATGAAAAAGAACAGACATTGAATCAGCTTCTTGTTGAAATGGATGGTTTTGATACCCAAGGAGGCATAATCATTCTTGCTGCCACAAACAGACCAGAAATGATAGATCCAGCATTGTTAAGGGCCGGACGATTCGACAGACAAGTCGTTATAGATAAACCAGATCGAAAAGGAAGAAGAGACATACTTAATATTCATTCGAAAAAAATAAAGACTGAACCTCATTTGGATATTGATACAGTTGCTGGTCTTACACCAGGTTTTACAGGAGCAGATCTTGCAAATCTCGTGAATGAAGCAGCTTTGATTGCAACAAGAGAAAATTCATCATCTGTGACAATGGATCACTTTACAAGAGCGATGGAAAGAATTGTTGCGGGTATTGAAAAGAAAAGTAAAATTTTAAGTCCCATGGAAAAAGAAATTGTCTCTTATCATGAAATGGGCCATGCCTTAGTAGGTTTTCAATTCAACAAAGAAGATAAAATCCATAAAGTCTCAATCATTCCTCACGGTATTGGCGCGATGGGATACACGATTCAGAACCCTACCGAGGATAGATACCTTCTCACAAAAGAAGAATTACAAAACAAAATGGCAGTTCTTCTCGCGGGTAGAGCTTCTGAAATGCTTATTTTTAAAAAATTAAGCACAGGAGCATCAGATGATCTTGAAAAAGCGACAACAATTGCAAGAGAGATGGTCATGAGATTTGGGATGTCTACTGAAATAGGATTTGTCACATTTTCAGATACATCAAATGATTTCTTAGAAATTCAAAATTCAATGAATCGGCAAACATATTCGGAAGAAACCGCTAGAGAGATTGATCATTATATAAAAAATGAAGTCATGGAAGCTTATGAAAAAGCCTTTCAATTTTTAAAAGAAGAGAAACATCTTCTTGTCGAAGCCTCAGAAACACTCATCGAGAAAGAAACACTTGGAGAAGATGAATTAAATATCTTTTTTAAAAAAATTAAGGGTGCGAGAAAACCTTTTGAGGAGGTTCATCATGAACGGTTATAGTCTAAAGAATGCGATTTCCATCAGTGATCACTTCTTAGGGAAGATTGGTTCTCGGATTAGTCTCGTTGAATATGGAAGTTACGAATGTCCTTACACAAAACAGAATCAGGTCATTTTAGATAAAATCATAAGTTATTTTTCATTTGAAATTTGTTTTGCCTTTAGGCACTTCCCAAATAAAAGAAGACATCGTCACGCATTCGCAGCTTCCATGGCCGCCGAGGCTGCTCATCTTCAAGGACGGTTCTGGGATATGCACAAGGCTTTAATGGATACTCATGCAGAGCTAAATACAGAAAATATTTTCAATATCGCGAGACATGTAGGACTAGATATTAAAACCTTCCTTTACGATTTAGAAGATCCAAAGATTTCAACTATTGTTGAAAAATATATTCAAGAAGCTAATGTGAGTGGGGTAAAAAAAACACCTACAATTTTCATTAATAATCACACTCTAACTGGTCTCGTTCACTTTGATCATTTGCGTGAGATCATAGAAGACGATTTAGAGAATTCAAACCTTTCACTTTCTCTTTAGCCAAAATTTTAATTTTTCTAAACCATCATCAAAATCTTTTGGATTTAAACCAGTTTTAGAGAATAAAGTTTGAGGATCTAATTTTTCGTCTTTAATGGCTTGTAAAATCTTTTGAACTTTGGGAGGTAGTTCCGCTGGATTTATATTTTGATCTCTTAATCTAAGGAGCTCGGCATATACATCTTGAACTAAAAAATCAATGGGATCAACAGGAAGAGCTGTCTTTGACGGACGTTCGATAATCCTATTATTCACTAAAAGAGTATCAATCCCTTTATAATTTTTGATTTCATTCATAAATTCACTTTTAAAAATCAAATTTGATATCCCTCCTCTATCAATCAGTCCCTCTTCAAAGAGTCCTAAAAGCTCTTGCAGGTAGGAGACTTGAAAAATATTTGATTCTAAAAATGGCATATTCTCAAACACAATTGCACTCTGACACTGATCAAAAAACTCTCGAAGTGCATTCTCATCTTTAGGATTAAAATAGAAATCATCAAAGGCCAACTCGCTTATTATTGGTTGAACATAAATGGCTGCAATTGAATCTATTTTGGGTTCCATCAATTTTAATTCTTCATCGGAGAAGGAATCTTTTAACTCTTGATCGAATCTTATTTTGAAATCCTCTACAAGGAGATCCAAATCCGACACTTTTAGTCTTGAATAGATAGTCAACGATTTCATCATGAGCCATTATCGCCTATTTCAATAACGACGTCTTGATATAGAATTAATGAAAGAAAATAAATTAGGATATTTCATGGAACCAAAAAATTCACCAGAGGCTAAACAAAATAAAAATCATCAAAGTTCTTCGGTAGCGGGACCCGGACAAGCTTATATCCCCTTGGATAAAAAAAAACCAACCTCTCATTTTAAAAATTATCTTGCTGCTGGTCTCGTCTTACTCTTTTTAGGTGGAGTTGGAGCGATGGCGTATAAAAATTTAACCCCTAAGCAATCTCCGGAGATAGCGAAAGTTACAGAAAATAAATCTGAACTCGTGGCAAGCGTTTTGGCCATCACTGATGATCAGCACCATGAAGATAGTTTAGATGATAAGACACACGATCACAAAAATGTATCTGTTGAAGAAAAACAAACAAAACAGGAAAGAGCAAAAGCCGCTATAACGAAACATCTTAACTCAAGTGACCTAGACTCCCCGATGGCAGAACTTGGATTATATAAAGGTATTTTAACCAGATGCCACATTGATGGGCATGACGTCCATTGGATTGATGAGAACGGAATAATTCTTTCTCATATTCTAATCGGCTCAGCAATAGATCCCAAGGCAGAGGCTGCAAGAAATATTATCAATCAATCGACAGAAAGTATTATCGTCTTGATGTATGAAAAAGGTTACGAAGTTTATGGTGCTAATGGAGAACTAATTAAAATGCACAAAGATTAAACTCGTTTAATAACGAATTTCCCATCTGGAGAAACATCCACCCTTGCTTTCTTCGCTCCCTCTCTTTTGATTTTTGCTAATTCTGATGCAAAGAGATCAAATACAATTCGTTCTAATTCACGAACACCAAAACGACTTATTTTTTTATTCTTCAAAAGCACATCCATAACTGCCTCTGGAGCAACGAACTCCATAGAAAGTCCATAGTCCGAAGCAAGCTTAGAGATTTTTAGTATTGCAATTTCTGCCATGATAATACCTTTCAAGGGATCAAAAATGGAAACTCTGTCAATTCGTCCTAAAATTTCCGGTCTAAAGACCTGAGAATCGGCGAGAGCTCCTTTAACAGCATTCGTTCTTTCATAGGGATCATCAAACTGGCCTTTGAGATTTGTGATCCTATCTGCCAGAGAGTTTGAAGTCATTATGATTACACTTTGAGTAAAATCGGCTGTGACTCCTGAGCCTTGATCTGTTAATCTTCCCTCACCCATCATTTGAAGGAAAAGATCAAAAACAGAGCTATGGGATTTTTCAATCTCATCAAAAAGAATCACGCGCTTGGGTTGAGACATCATGGGTCTTGTTAATTGACCACCATCTGTTGCTCCGACGTATCCTGGAGGAGGACCCACGAGTCTATCCTTCGAGTGGGAACCAGTGAACTCTGAACAATCAAATCTTAAAAGAGATTTTTCATCTTGAAAAAGAAAAGATGAGATCGCCTTAGCAAGTTCTGTTTTACCGGTCCCTGTAGGTCCAAGGAATAGAAGATTTGCAACGGGTCTTCTTCTTTCGCTCTTATACCATTCAAGAGTAATAAGCTGGCAAACATCTTTAACAACCTGATCTTGTCCTTTCACCTTCGTGAGACAATGTTTGACAAATTCATCTTCATTGATGTCTCGCCCTTTTCCATGATCTTCTTGGCTGAGCATGGATTCCAGAGCTTCCCAATTTGTTAATTTTTTTGGATCATCAATCATAAATTTTTCCTATCGTTGGATTTCAGACATTTCACACATGGTACAATTAATTTTTATTTTACTCGTGGTTAAGGCTTGTAACTTTGAAAAAGAACTATGGGAGACATCATTAGAATCCATCTCACTACCTCCAAAAGCATAGTCACCATTCTCAATTTTTATGTCATAGGCCTTGAGGCTCGTATGACGAGAAAAGTTATAAATAGCGGAATCAGAGAAACGAGTGAAATGGGTTCTATTCATTTTTAAAGAACTAAAGTTACTCATGATTATAAACTTATCATCTTTTTCAAGATAACTATCTTCTAATGTTAGAGCTGAAGAATCATTCAACCTAAAGCTGACTCCAATAAATTTGGACTCATATGCTTCCACTTTGGTATTATCAGTAAGAGTAAAATGAAAATGACTTGCATCAACTTTACACTGTTTTAAAATGAGTTGCGCACTATCGGTTAAAAAAAGAGAACTACTTTGAGCCAATTCTAAGAATTTGATATAAACATTCTCAATTTGAAGTGAATCTTGATAGGAAAGAAGAGATTCATTCTTTTTAATTTCTAAGGTAACTCCCTCAGCCCCAATCAAATGAATTTTTTTAAATGCCTTATTCATAGAAAATTCATAGGTCCCCGGCGAAATGCGAACACTATCTCCGGCAATCGCATTAAAAATAACGGTATCTAAGTCACTACTATCAAACTCTAGTCCATTTCCAACACTCCATTCATTGCCCCCAGCTTTTGGCCTAAGCTTAACAGTAGCTGCTTTATTCATAAATCCTGATCTTTTTTTAAATGCTGCCGGGAAATTGGTTCTGAGGACCGACTTTAAATCACTAGAGGGAGGTGTTGTTGGTTGTGATGTTGGCGGGGGTGTTGTAATAGGTTGAGAGGAATTATGTGAAAAAGAATCCCACTTAATTGATGGGATTAATTTTGCAAAGAGGCCTATAGCAGACATTGAAGCGACCAACACGCAAATGATGAAAATTTTATCTTTCCAGATACGACTCATGCAGCCATTTTCTTTTTTCTGGTAATTTGAGGAATAAAATTACCTCGACCATCTGTTATAATATCAACTTCTTTCCAACCATTATTCTTTGCTTGTTGAATGATCGGATCTGATTTATGCCTTACGACTTGAATAAGCTGACGAATGCCAAATTCTCTAAATCTCTGATTCTCTTTTACGATATCAACAATGGACTCAGCACAAAGATAATTTACATCAATCCCATGTTGCCGATAATAACTAGCGACTTGTAAGAGACCAATATGAGCAATATCCACAACACTTATCGGACCAAACCAGAAGAGACCATCAAACCTTGAAAGTAAGGCCTTATCCATGGTTGAATTTGATGCCACATGATCTAATAAACCATAGTGATTTTTTTGAGCATCTTGAGCAGCTTCTTTAGAATGGGAGGCTGCATTTGTAGTTGCAATAATAACTAAACCAGGACAATGAAACCACTCACCAGTGAGAGAATCCATCAATTGACCACTCTCTAAAAGGTGGTACAGACTGGCGTGCACTTCTTTTGGTGCCTTATCTATTTCATCAAGTAGTAAAACTCTATAGGGATCTTTTTTTAAAGAGACTAGAATAATTTCAATTATTTTTTCTCCACTCATTCCAGATTGATTCATAGCAATTTTCAATAAACTCCCTCGGCCATAGAGCCCCTCCGAAAGAAGTTGTGCAAAGAATGTTTTGCCAGTTCCTGTGGGACCCACTAGTAAATAGCTTCCTAAATGTCGATGGCCATCAATCATTTCAACATTACGTTTAAGAATTTGGAGAATAGAGTGAATGCTAGCTCCCTGACCGATTATATTTTTAAACAGCCAGGGTTTAATTGTTTGAATATCTGCAGCTTTAATTATTTTCAAGTCTCCCCGAGTTTCGGGACTCATTTGACGACTCAATACTTTCCATCTTAAGTAAGCAAAGAAACTCGCTCCCAAAGTAAGGCAGGTTAAACCCCAGGGAGTTAAAAACCATGGACCGAGCCTAGCAAAGGAAATGATAAGAAATGCCAAACCTAGTACAATATAAATATTCTGGAGACGCCCAAAACTTTGCATATAGTATTATCGTAGAAAATACCTATATTCTTGAGCAAAATGATTCATTGACTAGCTAGGTGATTGATTTTATGAAAAATATAAGAGAATCATCAAATTCAAATGCCAAATATTATGGCAAAAAAAAAGGGGCCCAAAGGCCCCATGAAGATAGGAACTTAATTAAGGTGCTTTCCAAGAAGACCAGTCAATTCAAACATAGTCACTTCATCTTTCCCAAAAACTTTACTTAGTTTAGCATCAGCTAAAATGTTTCTTTTGTTTTTTGGATTCTGAAGATTGTTTGATTTGATGTAATCCCAAATTTGCTTAACAGCTTCTGTTCTCGCAACTGGATTATTACCAATAACTGCAGCAAGCTCAGCTGATGGAGTGAGTGCTTTCATAAAGGCTTCGTTTGGTTTACGAGAAGTTTTCTTTGTTGTCTCTTGTGTGTTTTCCATAAATACCCTCCGTGTGTGTAGAAATAGTTTTATAGATTAATTACTTTATTGCAACAAATTCTTATTTTCTAAAAATACTTAAATTTAATTCTTTTGATAAATCTTGAAAAACCTTAACTCCTCTTACAGAGTGCCCATGTTCATTTATTGACGGTGAATAGACGGCAATTCCCATGACTCCAGGGATAACTCCAAAAATAGCTCCACTGACTCCGCTTTTGGCAGGAATTCCAACTGAGTAGGCCCATTTCCCTGAGGTATCATACATGCCACAGGTAAACATTAGACTTAAAATATCTCCCACATATTCTTTATTTATAGATCTTATTTTTGTTTTAGGATTGATACCAGAATTTGCAAGTGTCGCGGCCATAAGTGACATATCTAATGAATTAAGACTAAACGAACATTGCTTAAAATATAAATCAAGGGCATCCTCAATTTTTCCTTCAATAATTCCAAAATGTTTTAAGAGGTGGGCGATAGATCGGTTACGATGGGCCGTGTTTTTCTCCGATTCAAAAATATTTTCATCAACTCCAATAGATCGACCTAAAAAAAGACTAAAAAAATCTTTCATATTCGTTAATCGATCTTCAAAACTTTGACCACGAATAAAACTACTAATCGCAATGGCACCAGAATTAATCATGGGATTGTATGGACGATGAGTATTTTTTTCGAGCTCCACAATAGAGTTGAACGCTTCACCAGTAGGCTCTACCCCTACTTTAGACATAACAAAGACCCTGCCCAAGTCTTGCAACACCATACCGTAAGTGAAAGGTTTCGAAGTTGATTGCATACTAAAGTAGATTTCTGAATCCCCGACACTAAAAACTTCGCCATTCACAGTTGTTACAACAATTGAAAAATGCTCTGGACGGGCCTTCGCAAGTTCCGGAATGTAAGTTGCAGGAGACCCCTCTCTATTGCTCAAATGCTTATGGAATATTTCGTTTATGGTTTGTTGGATGTGGTCCATTTTTTATCCTTAATGGTTTAATGCCCGCTGAGCTCTGTCAGTTAATTATTGTGACGCGGCTTAATTTTCTTCCATTCACGAGCGAAAATTCTATTTGAAACTGTTTTTTTTAACTAGAATTGTAATATGAATCAACTAAACAAACCAAGCATCCTTCTCGTAGAAAATATCCACCCAATAGCCAAAGACATGCTCGAAGGCCATGGTTATCATGTGGATCTCATCACCCATGCTCCAACTGAGGATGAACTGATTAAGCTTATTCCCCATTACTCTGCTCTCGGTATAAGATCTAAGACTGAAATCACATCAAAAATTCTTGAATATTCAGATAACTTACTCACAATTGGTGCATTCTGTATTGGAACGAACCAAATTGATCTCGTTAGTGCCAGAAAAAAAGGCATCGCTGTTTTCAATGCTCCCCATTCCAACACAAGAAGTGTTGCAGAACTTGTTATTGCTGAAATGATTGCGCTTTCAAGGCAACTTGGAGATCGAAATAATAAAGCTCATAAAGGTGAATGGGTAAAATCCGCTGAAGGCTCCAAAGAAGTGAGAGGCAAAATCTTAGGTATCGTTGGTTATGGCCATATTGGGAGTCAAGTGAGTATCCTCGCTGAAAGTATGGGACTTCAGGTCATCTTTTATGATGCCGTAAAAAAACTTCCACTCGGAAATGCAAAGGCTATGACTTCTCTTGATGAGCTATTAACTCAAGCTGATTTTGTCACTCTCCACGTTCCAGAAATTCCAGAGACAATGAATATGATTGGTCCAAAAGAGTTCGCCATAATGAAGAAGGGCTCGTACCTAATCAATGCTTCTCGTGGAACAGTTGTTGTGATTGAAGCCCTTGTTGAAGCTCTAAAATCTAAACATATCGCGGGTTGTGCGATCGATGTTTTTCCGGTGGAGCCGGCTTCGAATAAAGAGTCATTTGTTTCTCCTTTGCAAGGATTAAATAATGTAATTCTCACTCCTCATATCGGGGGAAGCACAGAAGAGGCACAAAAGGCGATCGGAGTAGAAGTTGCAGAAAGCTTCAGAAGATATTTAAAAATTGGATCTTCATCCGGTGCTGTAAATTTTCCAAACGTTGATCTTCCTCTGAAAAAAGGGACCTCACGAATTCTTAATGTTCACAGAAATGAGCCGGGTGTGTTGGGTGAAATTAATACGATCATTTCTAAGGCGGGAGCTAATATTGAAGGTCAGTTCCTTTCAACTGATAATGAGATTGGTTATCTTGTGATGGATGTTCACTCCGATCATGCCTCGAATCTTTCTGATGAAATTGCCAAACTAAAACGTTCTATAAGAACAAGAGTAGTTTCTTAATGACAACAATATGTTCAACATGTCGAAAGCCAAAAGCAAATTTCAAATGTGGAGTTTGCGAGCTAGATGTATGCAAAAATTGTGGTCATTTTATGGGTCCTGAATCTTTCTCTTTTTTAAGGAAAATTCCCAAAGGTTTGTCCCATAACGTTTACTGTGGCCCATGTTTTGATCTCGGAGTAAGTGCTGACTTACAAAAATACGAAGAGACCATGGAAAAGGCCCGTGAGATTATTATCTTTAGTAAAGACGAAACAAAAAAAACGGGTCACCTCAAAAGAAAAGAGCTTCCTTACAAAGTTGAAGACTGTGAAGATAAAGATGAGGCCATATTGCGGCTTTCATTTTTTGCCGTAGAAGATGGATTTAATTGTCTACTTGATGTTCATGTAACTCATCGGAAAATTATTGTAGGCTCCCATAAAAAAACGATCTTTACTGCTACAGCAATCCCTATCCAAATAGATCACTCCGAAGTCAGAGAGTATTAAATTTTTCGTTCAAGAGAGAGCTTATAAAGACAATCTTTATTTGTTCCCTCTTCTGAGATCCTGTAAGTACCTTTAAACGTTTTTATTTCCTTTTCATGAGAGAACTTACCTTTTAAATGAACAATCTTACATGAGTCCGTGGAGGACTTCACCCCCACCATTTGTTCACAAATACGGCCCATGATATCAACGGACATTTTTTGAGGATTAAAAGGAATACGCCCAATTAAGTGACCGGGACTAGAAAGAATTTCATTCACTTCCCCAAAATGTAAAAAGAGAACTCCTTCTTTCGTTAGCTCTAATTTTACAGCGTCATTCAGGAGAAGATTGCACATATTTCTTCTGTCCTCTGTCTCACTGATGAGACCAGCATAAAGACCACAAAATCCAGAAATTTCTCCAAATCCTCTCGTGCACTCACTCTCCTCTTGCATCTGAATATCCGTATTGAAAGAATTAACAAATTTAATGTTATTAACTGAGATTAAATCTTTGACTCGTCCAAGTTGATCCCTTGTCACAAGTCCTAAAGATTGACCAAGGTTTTTAGAACTTATTGGATGCGGTAAAAAAAAGACCAAGGATTTTGTTCCAAATTTTTCAGTCGGGAAATTAACAATAAGATGGGCCCCATTTGGGCCATTCTCGCCTGAAACGATTTCACTCTTTGAAAAGTAATTATCAGAATAAATGCCCCTTACAATCCCATGTCGCTCGAACCAATTTACTGAAAATGATACCAACTTGGGAGTCTCGCCTGGATATTTAAAACTTCCTGATAAAGATGAATCCTCATTGCTTGAAGTGTCGGCGGCAAGAATGGAAATAAAACCAAAGAAAAATAAAAAAGTTCTAAGCATCCGATGCTCCCTTATTCAAAAATTAAGAGAATAAGAAGCAAAAATCTTGCCAGAAAAATGAACAAAGAAAAATAAATGAGATTAGGAATAAAAAGAAGGCCAGCAGGACGGAACTGCTGGCCAATAACTAACTACTTAAGGTGTTTGCCGATAAGAGAAGCAAGTTCGAACATAGAAACTTCTTTTTTACCGAAAACTTTTGAAAGTTTTTCGTCAGCAAGAATGTTTCTCTTGTTTTTTGGGTTTTGAAGATTGTGCTTCTTAATATAAGCCCAAAGCTTTTTAACAACTTCTGTACGAGCAGCAGCAGCAGCACCGATAACGGCAGCTAGCTCAGCTGATGGTGTGAAAGCTTGCATAAAAGCAGCATTTGGCTTACGAGCTGTTTTCTTCTTAGGAGCAGCAGCTTTCTTAGGAGCAGCAGCTTTCTTAGCAGGAGCAGCTTTTTTAGCTGTTGCTTTTTTTGCAGGAGCAGCTTTTTTAGCAGGTGTTTTCTTTGCAGTAGCTTTTTTAGTAGCTTTCTTCGCCATGATATCCTCCAGAGGATTGTTATTCGGAAGTTAATCTTTCCTACTTTCTTTATACTTATACTTTTGACTATTAAGAGCAGAAATACAAATAAAAATTTCAACTTTCCCCACAGTCTGAAGGAATTTGTAAGGAAAATGCCCCATTCCCCCCCTAAAAATGCACTTTTCTCCTCGAAAAATGGTCTAGAGGGGTCTATTTTTTTGCTTCTTGTGAGGATGATTCTCAAAAAACCTTAAAAAATATGACCTAACCTCCCTCATATTTCCTTTCCCAAAAAAAGCATAAAAGAAGGCCATGATAACAAAAATGGCCCACAAAATGAGGATCAAAGCTAAAAGTGGAACTCCTAAATCGACTTTCATCATCACCCCCTGTCAACTCCATATTAGAGCTCCTTAAATGTGTGTGAAAGTGTAACTGAGCTGATTTTGATCATGTAAAGAGCCTAGAAAACACATAGACAGAAGCGAGTGTCTAAAGTGCAGCTCCCAGTTGAAGAGTATATTGGCGGTATGGATATAACACTTTATATGACAATTATTGATGAAGAAGAGAAAAAAACCCAGGAGACTCATAAGTCTCAGGATTCGGAGGCACTAACGAACCCCAGGGAGGAGGTTTCTCTAGATAATAAGGAGAAAGAGTTGTAAATTGGCCTAATGAGAGTTTTCTATTTCCTCATTACGCTTCTTTATACCACTAGTTCTTGGTCCTCAGTCCTTCACAGGGTCTTATCTTCTAAACCTCTTTACGAACTAGGTGTAGTCGGAGGTTATGGCTACGTTCCAGACTACCCGGCCGCTGGTCAAGGTAGAATGAGATACATCATCTTTCCTATCTTCAGATACCGAGGTTTGAGATTTAGATCAGACGAAGAAGATTCAGCGAGAGCGAGACTATTCCTGCACCCACATTACGGTATAGACCTGAATGCCACCGGCTCATTTCCAGCATATTCACAAGATAACGACGCAAGAAAAGACATGCCAAATCTCGACTGGATGGGAGAATTTGGGCCCAGAATTTACATCTTTTTACATAGAACTGATAAATTTTGGTGGAGGCTCTTTTTTCCTGCACGATTAGCATACTCGACTGATTTTTCAACTGTCACTCAAAGGGGTATGGTCTTTGCCCAAAGCATGAACTTTAGATATTTTTTTGATGACACTCGATTTAATTCAATCACACTTTCTATCTCGAGAAATTATGCCACTGAAAAGTTTCAAGACTATTATTTTGAGGTTTCTGAGAGATTTGTGACTCCAGAAAGACCAAAATACAAAGCAACAGGGGGCTACCTTGGATCTAGCGCAGGTCTCGCTTTTATCCACGAAAAGAACCAAATAGGTCTTTATGCAGGACTTGGTGTAAATAGCTATAAAGGAGCTGCTAATTCAGGGAGTCCTCTTCATAAATCTGACTATACTTACGGTGCATTTGTGGGATTTAGTTACTTTTTTTATGAATCCGTCTCACGCGGTTATATGCAGTAATAAATATATTAGTCTCGAAACAAATAGGAAAGAAGAGAAAGAAGACCACTTAGAATAAGGCCCGAGGTAAGGGGGATATAAATCTTTGTATGTTCACTTTGAATTCTAATATCTCCTGGTAATTTACCAAAGGGAATATTTCCACCGGAAAAATGCCAGATGAGACCACCAACAACACATAGTGAGCCCACAGTAATTAAAGTTTTTGAAATAGAATCCATGGGAACCTGATACTAAGTCGTCCTTAATTCTTGAAGATCTTTGGGAAGTTGATGAAAGACTTGAGAAGCTTCCCCACGATCTATGTTGTCTAAAATAACATTTAAAGCGATTGGTACAACAATATCAAGCTCCATAAAATCGTACGCCTCTAAATAATCTCTGACCTCACCATAAAACTCGTTCACACCTTTACATGAACTTTTAGGTCGCTTCACGTTCGCCATATCGAATCCTTCAAAATAATACCCCCTAAGAAGCGCCGGTAATTGCCCTCCAAGATGTAAGGCCTCTCCCGGTTCAATTCGATCTCTAATCGCTTTCATCGTTGCTCTCAAAACCACAAAGGCATGTGTGGGAGTTCTGAATTGATTTGTATCCATCATTTTTTTAAGGATCAGTGCCGTGCTTTCCTGAGTTTTTTGAATTGATTTAATATTTTCAAGCATACTCTTCCTCCGCGTTAAAACCAATGCCTTGTTATCTTTTCGTTTCTTAACGATAAGGTAAATTTAAATCTATCCAAAGAATGGATGATGAAAATCATATGAAAAATTGTACGTATTGAATGTAATTTAATTCTCAGAGGATTTAATGTTTAATATTGATCAACTCTACCCCTATCAGTACTTTTTTATTTCATTAGGATTAGGTCTCATTGTAGGTCTTCAAAGAGAATGGGCAGAATCTTCTATCGCAGGGATTAGATCATTTGCTCTGGTTTCTTTGTTTGGAACAATCTGCGGACACCTCTTACCTCAATTTGGAAGTGGAATGATTTATATTGGTCTTGGTGGAATTGTGAGTATCACTCTCTTAGAAAAAATAAGTCTCTTTAAAAAAAATGAAATACATCGAGGTCTCGTAACAGAAATAAGTCTGATGACGATGTTTCTCGTAGGGGTTCTTGTTAGTAAAGAACAATTCATTTTGGCCACCATATTAACTGGATTACTAACGGTCATTTTACAGCTCAAAATCGAGCTTCATAGAATTGCAACGAAGTTTAGCGACGATGAAATTAGATCCATTATAAAGTTCGTTGCAATTACACTTGTTATCTACCCTATCCTTCCAAGAAAAACGTTTGGCCCCAATGAGGTGTTAAATCTTCCCGAAATTTGGCTTATGGTTATTCTGATTTATGCTATTAATCTCATAGGACAACTTATTTATAAATTTAAAAATGATGGAAACGGGGTTCTCTGGGCGGGTATCATTGGTGGATTAATTTCAAGCACGGCCACGACCCTAGGCTCAAGTAAGTTATGTCGAACAAGTGAAAATAAACACGCTTACTACACTCTTATTATTCTTATTTCATGGATGACTCTTTACATAAGAGTCTTTTTAGAACTCTTAACCGTCGCCCCATTAATGAACCCAACTTTTCCCTTAGGAACTCTCTTTATCGCATCGAGTTTACCAATTATTTGGGTTTGGAAATTAAATTCTAAAAAGTTATCTCAAGATCAATTAAAGTACAGTAAAATCAGTCTAAAAACTGCAATAAGCTTTGCCTTCTTTTATACCATCATCCTTTGTGTTTTTTCTCTTAGTCATGATCAGATCGCAAAAAGCAAGCTTTCAACTATCGCTTTTTTTTCAGGTATTTTAGATGTCGACGCTATAACTCTTTCGACTGGACGGCTCGTTCAGAAAGGAATCTTAACAACACGAGAAGGGTATCAACATTTATTCCTTGCCCTTCTCGCGAACATCTTATTTAAAGGTTGTGTCTCAATGATGATAGGCGGAAATATTTTAAGAAAGATCATTTTATACCCATGGATTATTCTCGTTATTTTTCATACCGGACTTTTAATTTATGCATTTTCCTAGATTTATAAAAACCTCCCCTTTATAATAAAGTCAATGATTCACCATTTAAAAATCTTCCTAAAAGAAATCACCTATCTCGTAAGGTCACCTTTCTTTATCCTTCTCACTATTGTGGGTAATGCATTTATACTCTTTTGTAGTTACTTATTTTGGGTCCTTGAAAGTGGGGAGAATACCAAGTTAGAAAAATATATAGATGCTATTTGGTGGGCGTTTTCCACGGCCACAACGACTGGTTATGGAGATATCACTCCAGTAACGAATTCAGGAAAGCTTCTGGGAATTTTCCTCATGCTTATTGGACTTGCTCTATTTGCCATGTACACGGCACTTTTTGCAGAAACAATCATTCAATATAAAGAATTATTCTTAAACAAGAAAAGCCACCTAAAAAAGTAAATCTTTTTTACGCTCGGAAATATGTCCATTTATAAGATAGATTTCTCTGCCTGCAAATGCCGAATAGTCTGGATCATGGGTAAC
The DNA here is from genome assembly GCA_945862475.1 of Bacteriovorax stolpii. GTDB lineage: Bacteria > Bdellovibrionota > Bacteriovoracia > Bacteriovoracales > Bacteriovoracaceae > Peredibacter. Next base: position 10,825 of record CAMAYW010000002.1, on the reverse strand, counting down.
TAAACAAATCGTTGTCTTTTGCTTATAGTTAATTTCTTTAAGCATGTTCATGACAATGTTTGCATTCATAGTATCTAGATTTCCAGTAGGCTCATCAGCAAAAAGATATTTTGGTCTCATAATGAGCGCTCTTGCAATAGCAACTCTTTGTTGCTCTCCGCCGGAGAGCTCATTTGGATACCGATCCACAAGGGACTGAACTCCTAGGTAAGTTAAAAGTTCTATCGCCTCTTTTTTCTTTGAATTAATGATCCCTAAATTTCTTGCCGGTAGTAATACATTCTCAAAAACAGTTAACTCAGGAAGTAGATAGTGGAATTGAAAAATGAAACCGATACTGGTATTCCTTAAATGATGGACATCTTTCGAAGATAGTAATTTTAAATCTTTTCCATCAAGGAAGAGTTGTCCCTCGCTCGGGTGATCTAAAGAACTCATTATGTAAAGTAATGTACTTTTTCCACTTCCTGATCTTCCTGAGATAGAGATAAATTCACCATCACGGATTTTAAAATTCAAATGGTGGAGAACTCGCTCGCGTGGGAAACCAAAATCTCTTGATATGTTACACCCTTCAATCATTTATTCTGACCTTATAATATCTAAAGGCATTAAACGGCTGGCACTGAAAGCTGGTATGAGTGATGAAAAGACTGATGAAAGAAAGGCACAAAGAAATGCAATGAGATAAATTTTCCAATCATAACTTATCCAAAGATGATGCTCCCCCCCAATCTCTATATTAAGTCTGATTCTTTCAAGATAGAGGCATACAAAGTAACCCAAAATAATTCCTAGAAAACCTCCAACGGAACCTAAAAATAAACCTTGGTAAAGAACAAGTCTTAGGATTTTTTCAGGCCCATAACCAATGGCCTGAAGGATCGCAAGTTCCTTTCTTTTTTGATTAATCATAATTGAAAGCACATTATAAATGCCAAAAGAAGCAACAATTAAAATCGTAATTGTTATAAAATAACGACTATAATCCTGAACTTTAATCATCTCCATAAAGGATTGATTCGCTTCCTTCCAGTCTTGAACGTTGTCATGCGTGAGTTTCTTCCATTCTAGAGAAATCTTATTCGATTCATCCCGATCAACAAGTGAAACGGCTATTTCCGATATTCTGCCTGGATTTTTGGTCATAACCTGAACATCATTAAGATTCGTGAATGCTAAACTCCGATCAGCTTGATCATTCCCAAAATGATAAATACCAACAATCCTCAACTTCTTTGTCGCCCCAGAACCGAGAATCAAATTTAAGTACTGATTCACCTTAAGACCCATATCTTCAGCGGAACCACTACCAATGATGACGCCGCCAGAATCTTTTAAATCTAAAAAAGATCCTACCTTCATGTATTTTTCAATGGATGAAATCCTTACCGTTTTTTCAGGAATTGTTCCGATAAGATTAACTGCAGATGAAAATTTATCCTTACTCAGAACGGCAAAGGTTTTGAGACGTGGTGAAAAATCATGGACTCTTGGATCTTGCTCTAATAATTGATACCAAGAGCTGTAATTTTCAAGTCTCATTTCCTCTCTAAGACCAGAAGGTAAATCAATCCATTTTATAAGATCTCGATCATTCGAAAATACTTTAGTAATATCAACATGATTTATTTTTTTCTCAGCTCCAGAAATTAAAACATGGGCAGTATTATTTAGGAGCACTTGGGATATATATTCTCTCATTCCTAATTGTACGCCTGAAATACTAACAAATAATAAAGTACTAAAACTAATACCAAGGAGAATCAGAAGCGACTGCTTCTTTCGTGAAATCATTTGTCTCCAGGCAAGATAAATCATTTAATCCTTCTTGAGATATCTAATTTCATCTTTAATTGTAAGATCTGTGTCTAAGATTTCAATAAAAAGTGAACTCGAATGACCAAGACGTACTTTCTTCTTAATCCATGTATTTTTTTTCTTGATGCTAATAAACCCATTTTGTACCGCTGCGATGGGTAACAGCAAAGCATTAGTGATTTTCCCTATTTCAATTGATAAATCACCAGTCATCCCTGGCAAGACGTTTTTTGGTAGTTTATCGGTCACAATTGATGCAATAAACTCATCATTTCTAGGAAAAACATTAAGAACTTTTCCTGAAAACATATCTCCCCTAAGATACTCGAAGGATATTTTCACCTTTTGATCTGGCATGACCCTTAAAACGGATTGCTGGTCAAGAGAAAGTTCAATAAACAAATCGGATAGATTTTCAATTCTAAGAATAGGTATTTGAGGAAGTGCCGTTTCACCTACATAGTATTTTAAATAGGTCACTGTTCCATTCAAAGGAGATTTTATAACAAGGTTATCAAATTCAATCAGCGGATCACCTATTTTTACTTTATCTCCTTCAGATTTAAAAATCTTTTTAACTTTAAGAACGACGCCAATCATAAGATCAAATTTATTCTTAGATTTTATTTTTCCAAGGCCGTATACGGACTCAATGATATCCCCTTGATGGGGATGAGTTATTTCATAGTCTTCTTTATTTATAAAATATATTGAAACGAGAATGACTGATAAAATAATAATGACTGTAAAGGAAACAACTATTTTTCTCTTCATAACGGGAAATTGTGTCACTTAAAAAAGAGGTGTGTCGATGATAGAGATCAGTTCTAGCAAGAGCGCATTAAAAGTTGGTAAAAGGCCACGAGCAATAATGTCTAATCCAAAACGATATTTCCATTACAAAATTGCAATTTAATATTAAACTATGAAAAAAAGGATGCAAAATGAAGGATGACTTGGTCTAAGAAGAGAAAAAAACTTTTTCTTTCTACTTCATTGTTAATCAAGATGTCATAAAGTAATTTAAATTTATGCAGAAAATATTTTGCCCGATCTAAGGAATAAAAGTGAAAAAAATAATTATCTCTATCCTAGCTTTGTTTAGTGTTTATGTCTTTGCCTACAATCCAAAAGAGGCTTTTGACCTCGTTAGAGAGGGTAAAGCGATTTTTGTAGATGTCCGTGAAGAAAGTAAAATCAAAGAGGGAATGATTGAAAATGCTATTTGGTTTCCCCTTTCTAAATTTGAGTCTCAAAGAAATTGGAAAGATGAATTTTTAAAATTAACAAATGGAAAGAAGATTTTTTTATATTGTCGAAGTGGAGCTAGATCAGGTCGAGTCAAGATTCTATTAAAGGAAGTCAACGTCGAAGCTGAAAACATTGGCGGATACATGACTTTAGGAACGATTTTACCAACAAAAAAACCATGATTCTCCCTGCACATTGGGCTCTTTTCCTAGGAATTTTTCTTTCATTTTTTATTAAAAATGATTCAAATATTCCTCAAACTGCCAAAAAGTGGAGTTCACATTTATTACAACTAAGTGTCGTTCTCTTAGGGTCTTCACTTTCATTTCATCATGTTCTTCACGAGGGATCTTCGGGTGTTCTACTTACAGCAGTTAGCCTATTTTTAATCTTTTTACTTGGATATTTTGGAATAAAGGTCTTTAAGGTTGAAAAAAAATTAGGAACACTCCTTACTATGGGAACTGCAATTTGTGGTGGAAGCGCTATTGCAGCCTTAGCGCCGGTAATTGGGGCAGAAACATTAACCATAACCATTTCTGTTACAATTGTTTTTTTATTTAATACAGTCTCACTTTTTATTTTTCCTACTCTTGGTGAGTGGTTTGAACTAAGTCAAAAAGCTTTTGGAACTTGGGCCGCCTTGGCCATTCACGACACAAGCTCTGTTATAGGGGCATCAACTCTTTATGGGCAAGAAGCGCTTCAAGTAGCAACTACAATTAAGCTTACGAGAGCATTATGGATCATTCCCATTACATTTTTATTTTCATTTAAGTTGAAAAGAGAGTCGCATTCCTCCTCACGACCATGGTTTGTGGGCGGGTTCTTATTAATGTCTTTGCTTTTCACTTTTTATACACCTATCAATCGATTCAAAGAGGTATTTGTTTATATATCTAAAAATGGCTTCGCCTTAACTCTTTTCTTAATTGGCCTTACCTTTAACATCCAGAAGATGAAAAAAATTGGATTTCGACCTTTTCTTTTTGCTATTTCATTATGGTTACTAACGGTTGTTCTCTCACTCTTTTACGTAAAATTTCTTATCTAAGAAAGTTCTGGTCGACTTTAATACAGCCAGGAAAAAAAGTGCTACAAAAAGTACTAACAACCAATCGTTAAGTCCTAATTTCAGCATTTGAAAATAGGATGAAAACATATCCACTTGTATAAATAAAACAGTAGAAACTAAAGTCATGAAAGAAATGAATCTTGAACTCCAAGACTGAAAGCCCGTTAAGGCAAAAACAATTCCGATATTCCAAAATGTTGTTATTGCGATGATCATTGATCTTGCATGTTTAACAGAATCTAAATGAATCATGATCCTTTCATATGAAAGAAGCATACATAGAGCAACAAAAATGCCGACAGAGATTGTTGTAAGAAACTCTTTTTTTGACAAAAAAATTCTTTTACCCATCTTATAATTTATTTTCGAGGATATTTCCTGTTGAAAAGAAAACAACGCCGTAGGATGAATTATGAGCTCAAACCAAATGACGTGGATGGGTAAATATAAAAGTGGACCACCGATTAAGGGAATTAATGCTGCTGTTAAGACGAAGGGTATATGAATTAAAAATAAGTATTCAAAACTATTTGCGAGATTATAAAACAATTGTCTCCCTTCTTTAATAGCATGAACAATTGTAGAGAAATTATCATCGGCTAAAATAATAGATGATGCCTCTTTGGCAGATTGAGTTCCGCGCATCCCCATCGATATTCCAACACTCGCAACTTTTAGTGCAGGAACGTCATTGACTCCGTCTCCAGTAACGGCAACCACTTCAAAGTCACGTTTAAGTGATTTTACAATGTTAAATTTTTGCATTGGTGTACAACGAGAAATGACATCTAAATTTTTTAAAAAATGAGGATGTTGAATAAGCCAATCTTCTTCAAAATACTCAGGATTTTTTTCGGCAGACATGACCTTGGGATCAAGATTTCCTATACCAACGGCCTTAGCGATGAATTTTGAGGTTTCTAAATGATCACCCGTTATCATCATAACTTTTATTAAATTTTCTTTACAGTAGCTAATAGCATCTTTCACCTCCGGCCTAGGGGGATCTTCAAAGATTAAAATACCCAGAAATTGAAATCCCTCGTAAGGTTCATTTTTATTATCCAGAAAATTTTGAGAAATATTTTTTCTGGCACAAGCAATAATTTTATGACCTTGTGAAGCAATCTCACTAATTTGTTCGAGCCAATGATTTTTTTCAATATCTGTTACATTAGATATATCGAGTATCGTTTCGGGTGAACCTTTTGTGAAACAGACAAAGCCACTCTCAATCCTAACAAATGAAGACTCTCGTTTTCTTTTTTCTTCAAAGGGAAAAATCAACTCCCTTTTTCCTGTTGATAGTTCTTTATATTCACCATATTCTGCGATTGCCTGATCCATAGGATCACTTCCAGAGGGATCAGACGCCCAAAAAGAAGCCTCCCAGACTTCTTTTTCAGAAAGATTTTTTTCAGAGATTATTTTTTTTAACTTAAGTTGTCCCAAAGTTATTGTACCGGTCTTATCACTACAGATGCAACTAACTCTGCCTATGTTTTCAACACTTACAGCTCTTCTCACTAGAGCTTTTTTCTTTGCTAGTCTATAAACCCCTACTCCTAAGTAAAAAGTCAAAACGATAGGAAATTCTTCAGGAATGGCAGCTACTGCTAGGGTGGCGGCACTTAAGAAAGCGTCTAGTATCCCTTTCCCCTGAAGGATTCGAACAAAGGCCAATAAGATACATAAAATGGCAGAACCAATAGAGAGAAGTTTTACAATTTTAGTAACCTCATTTTGAAGTGATGTTTTCTCATGTTTTACAGAATTTACAGATTGCAATATTTCCCCATAAACGGTTCTTACTCCAGTCTCTAACACTCTAAGTTTCCCACTTCCTCTAAGCGACCTTGTTCCAGCAAAACCTAAATATTCAGTTGAAACCATAAATGGTTCAGAATTGATTAAATCATTTATAGATTCATTAAATTTCTTTTTTTGTACTGGGAGGGATTCACCCGTTAGTGTTGACTCATCCATCTGTAAACTTTCTGCTTCTTCGAAAAATCCATCTGCGGGTAAGTAGGAACCTGACTCGATCATCACAAGATCACCAGGAACGATATCAAATGTATTTATTTTAATAAACTCATTGTGTCGAAATACTTTTGCGTGAGTGCTTAATTGCCCCTTTAAGCTTTCAATTGAAACTTGAGTTCTTTTGTGAAGATAGGCATCCATAAAAATCAGAGGAATGATTGCAACAAAAAGAGAAAGTGATTCATTGTATTCACCCAAAAAATAGAAAATAAATCCAATAAGAATAAGTATCCAAATCATGGGGTCTTTAAAAGTATCAAAAAGAACTTCAAAAATGGGATGTTTTTTTTTATCAACTATTGCGTTAGGACCAAATTTTTTTAGTTGTAGATTTATATCATCTTCTGAAAGTTGGTTGAGATTAATTTTAGCTAGGTTTTTAAATGATGTAATTCGTTTCATAGAATCTATTCCCCTTAAGAAAGATTCGGCCAAAAAAAAGATAAAAAATGATATCAATAAAGCAAATGGGAGGACTTCGATGACAAATTTTTCAAACATACTTGTCTGTACAGATTTTTCGATCTTTTCTGATTATGCCATGAAAGCCGCTGAGAAAATAAGAAAAAAAAGTGATTCCAAAATTTTTGCTCTTAATATTCATGAATACTCTATCAATTGGGATTGGATGCCACCAAATTATTCGGAAGGTGGTTATCAAGTAGAAATGTTAAAAATAATAAAAAATAAAATAAAAGACCAACTAGAAAAAAACGACGTTACAGGAAATCCATTTGTATCATTTGGTGTTATCTCTCAAGTTATTCTCAATTTTATTGCAGAAAATAAAATTGATCTTGTCATCATAGGCCATAAAGGAAGAACAGGTCATTTCAATTTGGGAAGTACCGCAGTAAAAATTCTTGCAAATTCGCCTGTGCCTGTTCTCATTATAAAAAGAGAATTGGAATTTAGAAATGTATCGCTTCTAGTTGACCCTTACGGAGCAACAAATAAGCTTTTTAATTTTGGTAAAGATATCATTAATTCATACTTACTTGATTTACATATTGTTTCACTTATTCCAGATATTGCAGCAAGATATATTGGTATAGGAAAAATTGGGTTCTCAACAGAACTCCTAGCTCTTACAGAAGATCAGAAGAAAAAATTAACTGCAGAGGTTATAGAGAACCTAAAAAAACAAATTGATTTTTCAGATAAATGTCATTTCCATGTTGAGATAACTACAGAAAAAAGGATTGCCTATCATCTCAATAGAATACTTGTCGAACTCCATAGCGAATTAATCATCATGCAAAGGCATCAGTCTTCGTTTATGGAGAAAGTTCTTATCGGATCAGAAACAAGGAGAATGATTGAAATATTTGAAGGAAATATTTTCATATTACCTCCTTGATTACAGAACAGGAGCAAGACTATTTATGAGATAGGATTTTAACCTATGATATTTTGATAAAGATCCAAAATACTCCTCAGTTAACTCATAACAAACCATGAAGTCATTTCTAAATGAGAATTCTAATTCTTTAATAAAATATTGATCGTCTGTTATAATAGAATTTTCAAAATTTAGATACATACTTCTAAAATCGAAATTTGAGGATCCAATGATCGCAAGATCGTCATCAATCAATATTACTTTCTGATGCATCATTCCTGGTTTGTATTTAAATATTTTAACACCAGAATTAAATAAGCGCTCTGAGTGAACATCCATCGCAAGTGCAACTAATTCGTTGTCATTATTCTTAGGAATAATAATTCGAATATCAATCCCTCTCATGCTTGATATGTAAAGCGCATCTAAAAGACCTTGGGGGGGGATAACATAGGGATTCGCAATCCAAATACGTTTCTTAGCCTTGTGAATTAATTCAATATGCTGCAAAAGATTAATTGGCCTCTCTTCATCTGGGGAAGTTGAAAAGTGTAAAATATTTGAATCACCAGATTGACCAGACACATGAAGCTGAATTTCAATCGCTTCAGATTGAGAAAATTTCCAATCTTTTATAAAATCTAATTGCGCCAAGCCTAAAACAGGTCCTTTTATTTTTACATTTGAATCTCTCCAATACCCAATATGTGAGTACTTTCCGAGGTAATCATCACCAATATTAATCCCACCAAAGAAGCCTACTTTTCCATCGACAATTAATTGCTTCCTGTGATTTCTAAAGTTAAATTGAAATTTATTAAACCTGGTCGGAGAGAATTCTCCAAAAAGTATTCCACTCCTTTTCATTTCTGAAAGGAGACTTTTTGACATCCTAATACCTATTTTCTCGTATAATACATAGACTTTTACCCCTGCAGTTGCCTTTCTAACAAGAGCTTCGATGATCATTTTGCCTATTTTATCTGTCCGAAAGATATACATTTGCAAGAAAATATAATCTTTGGCTTCAGAAATTGTTTGAAGCATTTCTGAAAAGGTTTCTTCACCATCTATTAGTAATGTTATCGAGTTCCCGGATATAAAATTAAAACGTTCTTCTGATAATAATCTTTGTCCTTTGGGTCGGTGGTATTTAAAGGTATTAATGATGATTTCATTGGCGCATCTAATGGAGATCATTTCAGAATCATATGAATCATAATTATCAATTTTTTTCTTACCAAAGAAAAAATACAAAGGGATTGAGATGAATGGAAGGCACGTAAGTGATAGAAACCAGGCCATCGATCCCTGAGGAGTTCTTGATTCAAATAAAGAAGAAAGTGCGAGTGAAAACCCAAAGAGGTATAGGATACAAAGGAAAAAAAGAAAATAATAACTTAAATATAATTCCATTTAGTTCTCAATCTAACGACTAACTTAGATTCAAAACGTTAATTGGTACACTGATCCTGGGCGATCTTATGGATTAATTTTTTGACACATAAAACATAATATATATGATAAAATTTACGGATGATTTCCACGATTTTAAAGATTCCTTATTTAAAACTTAAATATAAGTTATTACCCAATAGCGGCCAAAAATTTTGGGCACAGGAATTGCTTAATTCTCAGGGTCTTAATGCTAAAATTGGTCAGGTTTTAGCGCAGGGAAAAAATTCTGAACTTCCTAAATCATCGATCTCAAAATCAGAAGCAAAGAAAATATTTGAGAAAGAACTCAACAACAAAGTTGACTTCAATGGTGAGGTTTTTGCAGCTTCTATGGGACAAGTTTTTTATGTTTCCATTGGGAATTCACCCTACGCGATTAAAATTCTTCATCCTGGCATAAGAGATCAGATAAAAAAAGAAATTGATAATATCTTGATACTTGGGAAGCACTTCGCTAAATCCAAGGGATTTCAATTTGATCAATCCGTTTTTAGACGTTTTCTCACAGAAGTTTTTGAAGAAGAAACGAACCTTAAGCGAGAGGCTGATTTCCAAAAACATTTTTTTCGAATTTTTCAAAATAATACGAATATCAAAATTCCAAATGTTATTGGATCGTATTCTAATGAGACAATACTTTGTCAGGAGCTAGTTCCCTCAACTCTGGCCAGAGATCTTTCTCGAATTGATCAGTTTTTAATTTTTAACTTTTTTTTTGACTCTCTTTTAACCCATGGACTCCTTCATGGTGACCTCAACGACAGAAACTGGGGTATGGCCGAAGATGGGACAGTCGTCGTCTATGACTTCGGCTGTAGTCAAATTGTTTCTGAGCGAAGAGTTAATGGTTTTAAAAAACTTCTTTCCAATAAAGATGTTATTAATGGCTTCAAAGAATTTGGTGTAAGACTTGAGGCAACTTACTTTAAGGGGAAGGAGCAACAACTTAGGGATGATCTCTTTGATCCCCTTTTAAGAACACCAATCAACCCGGACTGGTCTCTTTCAAAGGAATTACAGGACAAGTATCAGGAGAAAATAAAGGAATTAAGAGAATTCACAGACCCTTGGGTTCTATTAATGATGCGAAGTTTGTTTTCCATTATAAAAATCTATCAATCAAAAAAAATCACTATACCACTTGGACAAATAATCGAGCCCTATCTTTCAATAAAAGACAACAAAATGGCATCCACTGAGATAAAAATTGAAGTTCTAGAAAATGAAAAACAAGTCGTTTCCATGGTATTACCGATTTCAGCGATTGATAATCTAGAGGGCCTCATGCCTGATAAAGTTTTAAATCGGATTCAGGATACTGAGATTAATTTAAAGCAGATCATTGCCAATGTGAAAATGGATCACTTTACTCCGCAAGAACTCTTTTCCCTTCAAATAGAAAATCGAAGTTATAAAGTCTGGATTGAGTAAAAGATTGACCATTTTATTTATTCTCTGGTTATAATTTCAGTAATGAAAATATTTTTTTACCTCTTTCTTGTTTTACCTTACCTCGCCATGGCCCAAAGGCAAAAGGTTGATCCTATTTCATTTGGAGTTGTGACACTTGCTGAGGATAGAATGCCGATTGATTTGGATTCCTTTCGAATAAAATCTGAGGGTCCATTAGAAATCACCGGCAAAATGATCAAAGACTCGCTTCAATGGGTGAGACTTGATAAATCACTTTTAGTTCCGAGAGCTCTTTTAGAAGTAAGTTTTAAAAAGGATCATCTTCACCGTTATAGCTGGGAGTACGCTCGACAGAAAATAATACCATTATTCGATGAAAAAACTGGTTCATATAAAGCGCAAATTTTTGTCTCTTTGTT
>CAMAYW010000001.1 GCA_945862475.1 Bacteriovorax stolpii | reverse complement strand
CCGTTCTTCCATTTGTCTCGCCTCATGTTGGGCGACTTTTATTCCTGCCTCTGCAGTAATGATAGAAAGCTGAGCATCAGCTTCAGCTTTTGTTTTTTCAAATTCAATTCTTCTTTGTTCAGCATCTTTTTTAGCATCGAACATGGATTTTTCTTGTTCTGCTAAGTTCTTTTGCTGAGTGGTTTTCATTAACTGTTCTGGTAAATGAATGTTCGTAATCATCACTGACACGACTTCCACTTTATATTTATTTAAATCTGCTTTCACTGCTTCCTCAGCTGACTTTTGTTCCTCAGCTCTGTTTTGTTGATAAGCAATGGCCGGAGATCTTGAAACTTGAGCTCGGAAAATCCCATCGATCTGAGGATGAATGACATTTGCCTCAAGCTCTTTAATCGATCCCAGTTTCTGAACCACGTAAGGTGCATTTTCAGGAAGAATTCGGTACTGACAACGAACCTCAACTTGCATAGGGAAACCATCGTAAGAGACGACTTGAAAAGGATCAAATTTGTCTGAAACTGGTACGTGATGAAACTTTGATCCAGAGTCATTCATCTTTTGATCTTTCACGGATTCCCGATCCTGATCACCACTCCAATCTACAGAACGAGTCGTAGTAGGAATAATAATGACTGCATAAGCAAGTGGATTAATATTGTAAGAACCAGGGCCAAGCACATCTTTTTGAATCCCTCTATAACCACGAGGAACCACATGTCTTGGTGATCCTGCTTCAGTACTTCCGTCGTTTATAAATTCTCCAGGGTCTTTTCCAATGTTTGAAATCAACACAGCGACCTGACCTTGTGCCACGACCGTTTGATTTCTTTTACTCACTGAAAAAAGATAAGGATTTATATAATAAGTTCCCGGAGTCAAAACATTTTCCTGAGGACCACGTTTACCTTTGGCATCTAAAAACTTTTGGCCATCTTGAAAATTATTATGACCTTCGGGAGTTGTAACCACCACTTCATTACGAAGCATCGACTCCCCATCTCTCGCCTCAACAATACCAATTTCATTTTCTGCAATTTGAATCGCAGGCTTTATTTCAACCGCAAATATTTCAGTGTTAATGTTATAAGCACCCGGACGAAGGAAATCGACTTGAGGACCCTTTTGGCCTCCTTGGCTTAAAAAGACATCCGCATTTTGAAAATTATCATGATCAACAATCGCCCTACCCAAAAGCTGACCGGCAGGTAAAACGCTTCCATCATTCGCTGTTACAACACCAATCATACCTTCTGGAATAAAGGTCTTCTTGATTTTAGTCACTTTAAAAAGTGCCGGGTGAATTTTAAATGTACCATTGGTAAGGAAGCGAAGTTGCTTTCCTCTAATTCCGCCGTTTTTTAAAAATGCAACCGGATTTTGAAAATTATCATGAAGTGTTCCAGCTGGATCATCCGCAAAAATTCTTCCAGGAGGAAGAGATGCACCATCGGTCGCCTCTATGATTCCTAATTCATCAGAGTTAATGCTCACATAGAAATTTTTACTCACTAAAACAGTGAGAGGCCAAGTAATGAAATGTAATCCTGGAGAAAGATAACTAGCTTGAAGCCCCACTTCGTTATCAATTGCAAAAACTCGCCCTTTTTCGAGCTCTTTACCTAAATACTGTCTTTCAATTATAGCGATTTCATCAGAGCCTACATTGACTAAGAATTTCTTTAAAATAAAAAGTGCGATTGATACCGATAAAAACCAAAGCCAAATTGTTGCTGAGTTGGCCAACAAGTATTCCATTCTACTTCTCCCTTAATGTTATTTAGTTGATCTTAGCTAATCAGGAAGAAAGTCATAGATGGTATTAATTTCCATTAACCTCAAATATTAATGAAAAATTAATAAAACCTAGTCGAAAAGGTAGACGGTACCTTTTCGACTAGGTTTTCTTCTTAATTTGTCGGTTAAGGGCCTCGGGCGAGATCCCAAGGTAATTGGCAATTTGATACTGAGGAATTTCATCTTTAAAGTGACTGAAGTCTTTTAAGAACTCTTGGTATCTTTCTTCTGCACTCATATGCATGAGCATGAACTCTCTTTTCTCTTTTTCTAAAAAATTCTCCTCTGCAAGAATTCTTCCAAGCCTCTCCCATTCATGATAGCGATCCATCATCGATTGGAAATTTTGGTAAGAAAATTCTAAAACTTCGACATCTGTAATCGCCTGAATAAAGTATTTGATATCTGTTTTTGCGAGGATTTCTTGATAAGGAGCAAGCACATCCCCAGGTCCACGGATAATCTTAGTCATCTCTCGACCCGACGAAGAGATGTAGTAATTTCGTAAGATACCTTTCAAGATGATGTAAACGAGGTCAGCTTTTTCCCCCGGACGAATAAGAAGTGAACTTTTTTTCCATGACGCAGGAGACAAGCCAGATTCGAATTCAAGCCACTGCTCTTCTTTTATCGGGGACTTAGTCTTAGCATACTCGTAGATTTGGGGGTACTTCATCATCTTGACCTTGATCAATTCTCATAAACGCTCTGCCTCTTTATGCTACATGAAGCAGGAGGTTTTAGCATGAGCAATGAATTGGATTTAGTAAATATTTATAGTCTTTTGACTCCGATCGCCATTTTGATGATCGTTATAGAGACTGCCTACGTTCTTATTAAGAAAAAAGAGTACATCTCCTTTTTTGAAGCCGTTACCAATATGGGAACAGCGATTGGTAACCAATGTGTAAACTTGGGTGTCGCTTTTCTTGTGGTTTGGTCTTTTGGTTACGTTTATGAGTATCGCTTTTTTACCATTCCAACGACTTTCTGGAATTTTTGTCTTCTCTTAGTGGCGTTTGATTTTTTCTTCTACTGGTTTCACCGCCATGGACATGCGATTAATATTCTATGGGCGGCCCACATGCCTCACCATAGTTCTGAAGAATTTAATCTCTTCGTGGGTGTGAGAGCGAGTATTACGCAAAGACTTTTCTCATTCACATACCTGTGGCCCCTTGCCCTTATGGGTTTTCGCCCTGAGGCGATCTACGCTGCTTCAGCCGTTCAACTCATGATTGCTCTTTGGCACCACACTCGCGTTATTAAAAAGATGGGCTGGTATGAAATCATTTTCAACTCTCCTGCTTACCACCGTGTTCACCATGCTATTAATGATAAATACCTGGATAAAAACTTTGGTGAGATATTTATTATCTGGGACAAGATGTTTGGAACTTATGCAAAAGAAGAGGAAGAGCCTATCTATGGTTGCCTGACTCCGATTCAATCTTGTAATCCTAATAAGATTTACGTTCAGTTCTGGAAAGCTCTCTTTATTGATATGGTGAATACCAAGTCTTGGTGGGATAAAATCAGATTATGGTTTATGCCTTTAGGCTGGCGTCCTGATGATGTGAAACATATCGAGCGTTACCGTATTAATGAAAAAACATTTGTTAAATACAACGTTGAAGTTCCTACTATGAAAAAAGTTTTCCTAATGGTTCAAGTGGCCTTAGGACTTTATCTCATGAGTTCAACCATTAATTTAAATATCTCATTTACACTTGTTGAAAGACTCTCCCTCATCTTCACTCTTTGGCTCATGATTATGAGTTGGGGAAAACTTCTTGAGTCGGAGAAATCTTACGCGAAGTTTGAAGGTATTCGTTTGTTTTTAACGATGATGACAATGTATTTTGTGAACCAAAACCATGGTGGAAATATTCATCTGATGCTTTCGATGGTTCTTGTGATTGCGACAGGACTGATTCAATTTATTCCAGCTTTCAAAGTTGTTGGAAGAGAAGTTGCTGTAGAATAAAACTTATTATTAATGGGGTAATCAGAATTTAATATTCTGGTTACCCTTTATTTATCTAATCCCAACCAATGACTTGGTATCCTTTCTCAGCTAAACACTGATTCACGTATCTTCTCTTAAGCTCATCTGGAGAAACGGCCCCAGCTGCGGCACCTCCCGCTGCTCCCATAGCTCCGCCACGTACCAGTCCTCGCCCCATATTTCCCGTGAACATACCGCCCACGGCCCCAATTGCTGCTCCAATCGCCGCACCGGCACCCGCACTTTTAGCAACTTGCTTTCCCTTAGAAGATTTTAAATAATCATCTGCTTCCGCGATACATCGATCGATATCTTTTTGTGAAGCCTCTTTACCGACAGTTTTTAACTTTTGATTCGGATAGAGTGACGGTCTTGAAGCGCAAGACATGACCAGTAAAATTAAGCCAATATATTTCATGGTTTTCTCCTCTTTTAGTATTGTAACATATTAAAGAAGAACGTACTTGAGGAGACCTATGTTTGAATTAACAGCACAAAATTTAACTTCATTATTCACACTGACTGCCATGGAAACAGTTCTTGGTATTGATAATATCATCTTCATTGCTATCCTCGTAGGTCGCTTACCTAAAGAATCTCAAAAGAAAACAAGAAACATTGGGATCTCTCTTGCTCTTATTATAAGAGTTCTTCTTCTCTTCTCGATCAGCTGGATTATGACTTTAACGAATCCTCTTTTTTCAATCTTAGAACAAACCTTCTCTGGAAGAGACCTTATCTTACTTTTAGGTGGATTATTTTTAGTGGCGAAGTCCACTTTTGAAATTCATCACAAGGTCGAAGGAGATCCTCAGATCCATTTACATGAAGCTGAATCCGTTGGACATAAAAAAACGGTTAGTCCTCGCTGGATGCTTTTTCAAATTCTTCTCTTAGATATCGTCTTTTCATTGGACTCGGTCATCACGGCCGTCGGAATGGCCAACCATATTCCAATCATGATAACGGCGATGATTTTATCCATGATTATTATGCTCGTTTCCGCAGGAAGCATTTCTAATTTTGTCGATAAACATCCGACGATCAAAATTCTTGCACTGTCGTTTCTTATTTTAATTGGTGTGATGTTAATCGCAGAAAGTTTTGGAGCTCATGTATCTAAAGGTTACATCTATTTTGCGATGGCATTTTCATTAGCGGTAGAACTCATTAACATGCGCTACCGCTTAAAGAATCAAAAATAAGACTACTGGTATTCTTTCGGAAATAAATCAGCATTCAAATGGCGAAGGACTTGAAGAACTTTCGCCATGTGAAGATTTTCGTCTCCACCTTCAAGACGCTTTAAAAATGCCAACCCCACTCCGGACTCTTTAGCGAGTTTTTCCTGGGTTACTCCACGCTCTTTTCTTTTTTTACGAATAAAATAGGCAACGGTTCCAAGTTCTTTTTCTATTTCTGCATTTGATCTACGAACAACTTCCATGTTGCCCTCCTCTACTATTTCATTTTAATCCTAAAAGAATTTTCTGCAAGTAAAGAAGGCCAATCTTTTAATCCGCAAATTCAGAATATTTGGACGTCTCTGTGGCCTCAAGAGGTCGGTCACTAGGCTCGAGCATTGCCGTGTGATCTATAATTTGATCTTTTGGAACTTTTCTCTTTTTGTAGAAATCTGGAACTGTAGGGGCGCCTTCGTTGGTCCGACTTGAAATTCTTTTACTCTTCTCTTTTTTCGTTTCACTCATAACTTCAGCACCCTGAGTTTTCCAATAATTAAGCATCGGGTGACAATCCTTCTCATGAGCGATGGCCAATGGAGTTTTACCATCTTGAGATTTTTCATCCCAACGTAACTGACTTTTCTCATGAATGATGGCCGTTAGTTTATGGGCACAACAAGAACTTGCCATATGCAGAATAGACCACCCTTCTTTGCCATAAGTTAAATCATATCTAGGCTTAGAAAGACTGATTTCATTTAAAAGTTCTGGGTTATTTTTTTCAATCGCGATAGTGAGAATATCCTGATTTTTATTATTCTCTTGTTTAAGATAAGAAATATTATTCTCTCTGAGCATCCTTAAAAAAGACACCCGCTCAAAGTGAGCAATTCCTTCAGCGACGGTATATTTTTTTCCATCTATAAGAGGAAGATTCTGATGAACGTTCCCACCAAGTTTTAAGAAATTTGTAAATTCATTAAGGTCATTTTTTACGAGGGCGAGAAGTGCCTTGTCTGAAAGTTCTGTACGAGTGAATTTGGGATTTTTAATAAACCAGAGGGTTACAAGACTTAAAAAACCGATTAAGAACGTTGTAGATGCCATTAACTTCCTGTTTCTCACGATATCCTCCCATGGACAAAGACTAATTGGGAAAATTTTAAAACTGAATGCAACTGAAGTGAGCACAGAAATCAACATTTCTCCAGAATTTCAGGCGTTAGTGAATCTCAAGGTTTTCTTTTTACAATAAAATTGCCATGAAGATTTGGCAGTTTAGGATTATTCGTTACAATCAATTCATGAGATATCTTCTCTTACTCATTTTAATTCCAATTTTGGGGTACTCCTCTCCATCGGAAGAGCCGCCAGAAAGAACAATTCCGATTCTCGATAAGGCTCAAAGGTTTTTTGGTTCACGTGTGAATCTGGCCGCCAACCAACTCGACTCCTTTTTTGCAACTGAAAGAGCAGATGATGAATTTGGAAGAAGTCGACTCCGTCTGCGGGCCCAGTATTTTTTGCGGGATGCAAGTGAAGCTGATTTTAAAACTCAGTACCGAATCAATCTTAGACTTCCAAATCTTCAAGAAAAATTTAAATTTAAATTTGGTAAAGATAAAGAAAAGAAGAAAGAAGACAAAAAGGGTGATGGACAATCAGTTGAGAAACAGAAAATCACAAACCCATCTCAGGGATGGATTTTTAACGCAGATATTGGGGTCACCACTGCTATTCCTCCAAAAATTGTTAATAGGGCCAGATTAAGAAGAAATATTGAAACGGGAGACTTCACTCATCGTTTTTATGAACAGTTAACGTATGTTACAGATGAGAATGGTCTTCAAGAAGAAACAAATATTGATTCCGATTATGCTTTTAGCGCCGATGTTATTTTTCGTTTCATAAATAACAAGCGCTGGTTCATTACAACCAAAGATTTCACCACAAATCATGGCCCAACAATTATTCAAAGGCTTACGGATAATGATGCCCTAAACTATGGCCTCACAACCCAGTCAGTTATTCACGAGGGAAATTGGTACGTGAGTAATTATCGCGCGGCGATTAACTATCGAAAAAACATTTATCGTCAGTGGTTTTATTTGGATATTATTCCAGGAGTTGATTTTCCTAAGATTCGCTCTTTCGTTAGTACACCTTTCATCACTTTCCAAATTGAAATGCTTTTTGGTGGAACCTAAAAAAAAAGGGCCCCGAAAGGGGCCCTTATTTATTGAATTACAAGTTTGCAATCAACGGAGCAATGAGGAGAGAAACAACCGACATCACTTTAATAAGGATGGCGATACCAGGGCCAGAAGTATCCTTAAACGGATCTCCTACCATATCTCCCACAACAGCTGCTTTATGAGTATCAGTTCCCTTCTTCTCACCAGCAAGCTTACCTTTTTCGATATATTTTTTAGCATTATCCCAAGCTCCACCAGCATTTGCCATGAAGAGAGACATTGTTGCACCAACAGCTAATGAACCAGCAAGAAGTCCAGCAAGAGAGGCTGGGCCCATGAAGAATCCAACCAAGACTGGAGCAAGAACTGCAATCATACCTGGAAGAATCATTTCTTTTAAAGCGGCAGTTGTAGCAATATCCACAATTTTAGACGGCTGAGGCTCAGCTTTAAGTTCCATAAGTCCTGGAATCTCTCTAAATTGACGACCGATTTCAACCACGATCGCACCTGCTGCTTTACCAACAGCAAGCATCGTTGTTGAACCAACGAGGAATGGAAGGATAGCACCAAGAAGGATACCGATAAGAATTTTTGGATCAGTTAAAACAAGTTCAACAGCACCAAGACCACTTAAAGAACGGACGTGGTTAATTTCAATGTTATAAGCAGAGAATAATGCAAGCACGGTCAGGATCGCTGAACCAATTGCATAGCCCTTACCAATAGCTGCTGTCGTATTACCAACCATATCTAACTCATCAGTGATCGCACGAACTTCAGGCCCTAGACCTGACATTTCAGAAATACCACCAGCGTTGTCTGAAATTGGCCCGTAAGCATCAACTGTCATCACGACCGCTGTACCACCAAGCATACCAACTGCAGAAAGAGCAATTCCGTAAAGGCCAAGATATTTATTGGAAAGATAAGCAACCACTGCAACTACGATCATTGGAATAGCCGTTGATTCCATACCAACAGCAAGACCTTGAATAACGTTTGTTCCGGCACCAGTTCTTGCAGATTCTGCAATACGAGCAACAGGGCCAGCAGACGTATAATAATCAGTCACAAGACCAATAATTGTTCCGCCAATCGCACCGATTGTTAGAATCGCTGTTACTGATTGAGTAATCCCAAGTGAGGACATAATCACGTAAGAAGCAACAGCTAAAACGAGAGGAGGAAGAATGAGGGCCCCACGAAGAACTTTCGCTGGATCCATATTTTTCATCATACGAGCGACAAAAATACAAACAATGGAAACAAGTAGCCCAACAGCTGAAATAACAAGTGGTAGACCAACAGCAAGAATTTTATTCATCGCTGAATCTACTGTTGTGCTTAAAACAGGAAGTTCAGATGAAGTGATCGCAATCGCCATCGCTGCCACAATGGCAGCAACCATCGATTCATAAATATCAGCACCCATTCCCGCAACGTCACCGACGTTATCACCAACGTTATCAGCAATAACACCAGGGTTACGAGGATCATCCTCAGGAATATTTTCAATTACTTTACCAGCAATGTCTGAACCAACATCAGCTGCTTTTGTATAGATACCACCACCAATACGAGCAAAAAGTGCAATGGAAGATGCACCTACAGCAAAGGAGTGAAGAACAGTTGAGAGGATTTTATCATCAGCTTCTTTGAATGAAAGGTAGATAACTCCAAGACCAATACATCCAAGACCTGCAACAGATAATCCCATCACTGCACCACCATCTAAAGCAGTAAGGAGAGCGAGTGGTCTAGAATTTGATCGAGCGGCTTGTGTTGTTTTTACGTTGGCATAAGTGGCTGCCTTCATTCCCACGAAACCAGCAAGAAGTGAAAGGAACGCACCTAGTATAAATGAGCCAGCAGCTAAACCACCAAGTGCGTAGGCGATAAGACCGCCAACCACAAGCGAGTAAATTGCAAGCACTTTGTACTGTCTGAACAAGAAGGCCATGGCACCTTCGCGGATATAACCCGCAATGCGCTCCATAGTATCCGTTCCTTTACCCAAAGAAATGACTTTGAAGTAGAAAAAGGCGGCTATCATAAGTCCGAGCACGCCAAAGATCACAGGGGTTTTAACCCACATCAACCAAGAATCAATCATGATGATCTCCTAAGAAGTGTAACAAAAAGAAAAGTATGGGATTTTGTACTAAAAAAGTCGGACGGAGTCCACGGTGCGCACTGCAACAAAGTTAATTTTTCTGGGATGTTTAGCTCAATAACGATACTAAGGGCCTATGAACCGAAGGGAAATTCTACTAAATAGAATGAACGTGCTTGAAAGTCAGGGCATGGGTTGTGTTGGCTGCCCTGGAACTTGCTGTACTTTTGAAGCAAACTCCATGCTTATTACTCCCCTTGAAGCAAATGAACTTTTTAATTATCTTAAAGAAGAGAATCTTCTTACAAGTGAACTTAAATCAAAGCTTCAAGCGTGTGTAACTCAATATCGACTTGAGCCTAAATACATCAATTCAAAAAGAAGCTACTTACGAAAGACTTATACTTGTCCTTTTTTTAATCACCATGAACTAGGTTGCCCACTACCGAGAGAAATTAAACCCTACGGATGCCTCGCCTTTGACTCTCATCACGTTGAACTGAAGGCGAGTGAGCACTGCTATTCAGAAACGGATATTTTGGAAAGACGCGAACTTCTTCACCCTGAAGAAAAAGAAATGAACCTTCGACTAATAAGTGAGTTCAATCTTCAATGGGAAAAATCTCCCATTCCAAATGCTCTTATTGAATTCTGGGAAAAGTCTAATCTCTAAGATCTCGGACAAGACTAATTTTTCCGGTTCTTTGATTTCTTGAAATCGAATCTTTCGAAAGTAGAACCACTTCGGTTCCTCCGAAAAACTCTTCAAAAGAAATGGTATCTTTTAAATCCCTTGATCTAAAATAGATTTTTTCTAACAGCGCTTTTATATCAATCGCTCCAAGGTGTGACTCGACTAAAAGTCTGAGTTTCTCCTTAATAGAATCACTCGTCTTCTCTTCAAAAAGTTCAATCTGAAACGTCACGACTCCCAATTCATTCATGGAAGATTCAATATCAGAAGTTAGTAAGCGACAAGACCATATCTGAATCACATTATCAATTCGCCCTAAGAGCTTAAACTTCTTATCACGGCTTCCACAGCTGCAATCGTCAATCCACTGAACTCGGTCTCCCGTGCGATAATTTTTAATAGGCATGGAGTCTCTAATGATAGAAGTAACAACTGCTTCCTCATCGATCACTTCAAGATGAACGAGGTCTGAAAAAAGGTGGTGCTCACCTGGCCCACAATGGGTGCACTGATATCCAATCACTCCTGCATCCACAGAAGCATAACCAGCGGAACCAAAATAAGTAGTGCCCCAAACTTTACTGAGAAATTCACGGCGGGACTGAGACAGGGCCTCTCCGGCATAAAAAACGTAAGGGATCTTTATCTCTTTACCCAACGACGCCATAAATTCAGCATTCATGACAAGCATAGATGGTATGCCCATAACGACATCTGGTTTAAACTTATCGATATAAGTTAATATATTTTCTTGTGAGCACATACCGCCAATGGGAAGCTGAATAGCTCCGATTTTCTCCAAAGCTTTTTCAACACATAAAAATGAAGACCATAAATTTCCCGCCACGAATAAATTAGCGACGGTCATTCCTTTAAGAATCCCTTGTGATCTAAAATTCTCGGCCAGCATATCACTCATATAATCAAATTCTTCATAACTAAAATGAAGATACTTGGGCTCTCCGGTTGTTCCTCCAGATGAAAAAATGTAGCCAGGTGGGTGATCGTGAGACTCAAAATATGATTTTAAGACAGAAGAATTATGAACCTCAGAAACTGATTCTCCATAATGAACAGCTCTCACTTCATCACCGATGAAATTTACAAGTTCCCTTAAAACAAATCTTCCATCGTGAGGTGCACCCTCCATTCCCCAAGTAATGGTGCCCAAAGGAGCAAAACGCTTAACACCAGTGGAAGAGAGCTCTTCCAAAAAATGGTCCTTCTCTTCTTCACTCAAAAGATAAGAGCAAGATTGAAGGTAATAAGAAAATGGTTCCAAATTATCTCTTAATTCAGAGACAGAAGAAAATCTCTTAATGATAAGTGAGCGGTGCAAGGGAGAAGGTTTTAAAATTGTGCTCGTTTCTAAATGAAGAAGATGCTCTGGGCCTGCTCTTAAGACTCCACCTTCCATAAGTTCTGAAAAGAGAGCACGATATTTTTCTTTCAGGATTTCAGTCGCTTCATCCTCATCAATATGGCCACGAGGAGGTGCCTTCAAAAAGGCTTCATCAATATAACCAATAAGTTCATCGGATATACCGTCTTCCAAATATAAATTCTGGGGAGAAGCGCAAGCGGACTGATCCCAAGGAATAATATCAGCAACAATTTTCTCAGCAACAATTTGAAGATTTTTATTTTTTAAACCTTCTTTCGAGATTAATTGAATAGAAATTTTTGGGCCAAAATCGATAAGCTTTACATGCCGAGGTAAATTTTTTTGATAAGAAGAGATCATCTCCTCTCAACCCCATGCGACGATGGCATCGACCTTTGCCTTTATGAAATTTTCCGATTCTTCATCACCACCCTTCCAGTGGAGGATGGCAAATTTATCTGAAAGAATATTTTCCTTATCAAAACTTTTTAATTTTTGTGCAAAATAAAGTGGAAAGAACTTATTTTGACTACTGACTTTAATCACAGATAAATTTTTTGTAATGAGTCCCATGATAAGTGAGTCGATGGAACTTAAAAACACATTTCCTGCCGTTACATGGAGAAGGATTCCTTTGGGAACGGCTTTCGTCTTAACGTTTCCACTTGGTAGTTTAATAAACTGATCCAAAATTTCAGTTTTATTAAATTCTCCCTTTATTCTTTTTAAAAGATTTTCTTTTTTTAGAAGAAGAGGAAGAAGGTCCAGAGTCTTTTTCGTTTCTTCTAATGAAAACCCTGATTCCAAAGTAAGTTGAGGAAGGGCATCGTCAAAGGATTCTTTTCCAAATTGATCCAAGAGATTTAATAAATCATCCAGTTTTGTTCGAGCAAGGATTCTTTTCTTTTGAGATATAGCTGACCAACAAGAGTCGTCTCTCCAATTAAAATCACTTCCTTTCATTTCTCCAAACCAAAACATTATGTTCTCTCCAAAAGCTCAAGAGCTTTTAAGGCACAGCCTTTGTGCTTTGAAACTCCCGCACGACCTTCAAGGATTAAAGTATCCCCACCGATTCTACAGCGGCAACTTCCAACTCTTCCATAGTCAGTTGTAAGTAAACTAGGAGCTGGGTAACTAAAATTATAGCTACACAAGAAGTGAAGAAGACCCCTCTCACCTTTGGGTCTAAGGCTTAAATCATAAGGGGATCGAACGAAGACTCTAGCGTAATTAGGGATGTGAAGATTTCCCTCTTCACAATCAACATAAGGGATACCGTGCTCCACCATTCCAAAAAGATCCCGCTGATTTCTTTCTGGAATACCGAGTCGATTTTCTATAAATTTTCGAAATTCCCTTTTTGGGATTTCTTTATCTGATTTACCTTTCCATCCCCCACCAGTTTGAAGCCAAGAATCTTCGCCTAGATTTAATTGGATATTATGTTTTTCAATTATCTCATATAAGAAGGCGGGAAATCCTAAAATCCTAGTCGAATAAGGAGATGAGGCAAACCGATTGAGGGCCTCAAGAACTCCCTTCTCATTTAAAGCAAATTGTTTTTCATCTTCATTCCACTGAATGGCATAATAGACTTCTTTTTTCCCAGTGAAATTCGTCAAAAGCTCATCTGTAAAGGCCGTTCCAAGATCATTGGCAACTTTGGGGTCATAGGTAAAACAAAGGTAATTGTATTCTTTTGAGCTCGCCATTCCGAGTTCTTGATGAATTCTTAAAGCAAGTTTTTTTACATTATTTAAACTCTGTAAATCTAGAAATTGTTGCGATTTTTGCCCACCGGTTCCAGAACTCGTTAGAATAAGAGCGAGATCTTTTTTGGGAACTGAAAGGAACTCATGTTCTTTATATAAGTGAACCATTGTACCGGGAACAGCTTCAAGATCTTTCTCCGTTTTTAAATCACTTGGATGGAAATGAAGTTTGTCCCACAGTTTTTTTGTAAACTCATGCTTTTCATAATGATTTAAGGCATTCTCTTTAAAGCTTTCTAAGAAAAGCTTTTTTGAAACTTCTGAAAACTCAAAGGGATTTGATTCTAAAAGTTTGTCCGTGGCATTCATACTTGAAGTAATTTGGGATTAAGAGACATTCTTTTCCAAGCCTTATAATACTCTTCGAGATAAACCTGATTCATCCCTTTTAGCTTTACGTTTTGAAAATCAAAAATTTCAAACGATCGACTTAAGACGATAAAGTCATAACGTTTTTCTCCAATCAATTGGAAGCATGGGAAAAACGCACATGGAATAAATTTTGCTTTGAGAATACTTTGGATGATTTTAGGTCGGTCGGCCCTTACAATAACTTCAATATATCTTGCCCCAACATCCCTAAGGAGTTTATTTGATTTTAAAAATAGCTCGGAAAAATCTAAGTTCCTTGGCATATGGCCACCAACAACAACACAGTAACCATCCGAACTTGAAAGGTGACAGAATAGTTCAATCGATTGATCAGGTGACATGATAACGAGATTTGGCTGGTGAAAAGGGAAAAATTCAAATTCTAATTTCTTTTCTGCCTTCAAAAACCCATATCGGTAGGCCACAAACCTTGGTGAGTTCACTAATTCTAATTCACCCGGGGCCATTAATTCCTTGGAAGGTTTTTCAGGGACTATGTCTTCTAGAGAATTTAATCCTGTTTCTTTTTGAACAACGCCGTAAAGTGATTCAATGTCGTGATGGATTTTATAGTCCCCGTGGCGTTTTTTTAAAGCTGAATCGTAAATTATGGCCGCAAGACAATGAGTTTCATAATCATTTGTCCTGTGAGCATTTGGGAAAATTCCTAGTTTTTTAAATCCTAATTTTTCAGTAAGAGACTGTGCCGCCTCATTAACTGTTCTTGTGGTTGAATAAATAACATCAACCCCTGAGGTCTTATTTCGTAAATAATCAATTCCGTAAGCTAAAAGTTCCTCCATGATTCCTTGAGCTCTAAATTCATTTCGAACAACAGCTCCAAACGCTTTCGCAATTAAATGCTCTTTATCATATGAGGCAAGAACAGAAGCAATGATATTGTTATTCGAATCCTTGGTCACAAACCAGAACCCTGACTCAGACTTAATAAATTCACGAATAAGGTTATAGTCCTTCATTAAAGGATCTGGATAAGTCCCTTGATAAACATCGAAATAGAGTTGGGAGATTTGAAAAACATCTTCCAGGGAAGCCAATTGTACTTTCATGCAGTTGAGATTACTCCCAAGAAGGGGTTATCTCAAGATGACCCATACCTTTTTACAAGGTATTTGACTCTGAAAAGTCCCAAGGTGTAATTTGATGACTCATGGCCAAGACGCAACACCTTCCCGTAGGACTGTTTTATCAATTTCCTTTCGTTGATCGACAGGAGAGAAAACTTATTTTGGATTGGATTAATACTCTCTCCCCACTCTGGGAAATGAGATTTTCGGGCCATAATCCTCCACCGGCAGGTGATCAACAACGTCCCCTTTTAAGACCTGTCTACTGGCTTGGTAACTGGCAATTTGCTTGCCTTGATTACTACCATCCTCCCAAAGGAATTCATCATCGTTGTGTAGAAGCGGAAGCTTATCCGGTTTTTTTGCAAAAACTAGTTGATCGAATCGAATTTATTGCCAAAAAACGATTCCCAAAATCTTTCTTTCCTGACAAATGGAAATTAAATACCTGTCTCATCAATTTTTATGGAAATAAATTAGAAGATGATAAATGGGTGGATCGCGCAAGAGTGGGTGAACATAAGGACTTCGAGCCAGGTCCTGTTGGTTCTATCTCTTTTGGAGAGAGGGCGTTCTTCCAATTTGTACAAGGGAAATCAAATCTTGGAGAGGAAAATATTGTTTTTTCACAATGGTTAGAAGATTCATCTCTTCAAATTTTTGGTGGTGATAAATGGAAGAATAAAACCTTCCATCGGGTTCAAAGAGTTGAGGATAAAAAGAAAGAACTTTTAGGTCCAAAAATTCATGGCTTTCAAACGAGAAGAATTAATTTCACTTTTAGATATGTTCCTGAAGAACATATTTATCCCTACCAAAATCTTCCCTCCCATCTCCAAGAAGACATTAGACCGTATTTGGTAGAACTAGCGAAGGGGTCCTCCTTCTTTAAACACATCGTAAGTGGCTGAAATTAAAAAGACCCAAAACCTATACAAAACACTCAAGAATGTTTCTCGACCGACGATAAGCCTCAGGTAAATAACAGACTAAAAGGCTTACTTCAGGAGGGGCCCTTAGTATGCCCGGAATGATTATTATCTTAATTGGCCTTCTCTCAGCTTTTCAAATCAGTGCCTCTGAGTTGGCCCTTCTCAATACGTTAGATTCACGCATCCATGATTTACCAAAAGGTCACGGCGCCCTCATAAAAAGTTTTGATAATCATTCGCAAAGCTACATCTATGATCAGGCCTTGGCGATTATTGCTTTTTCAAAAGCTCAGAATAAAACTCAAGCAAGAAAACTGTTAAAGGGCCTTAAGACACTTCAACTGAAAGATGGCTCTCTTTATTTTTCATATTACATGAATGGAATCTCTCCATACCCAACTGAAGGTGACCGACGAATCGCTGGGGCCATAGCCTGGGTTGCTCTGGCTGCAAGTCATTATCAACATCAATTTAGGAGTGATGAATTTAAAGTTTTTAACCTTAAAATTCTCCATTACCTTAAAGGACAAATGACTCCCATCGAAATAAAGGGTGTAAAAACGAGGGCCGTTCGCTTTGCTCCCCATGACATTCCCTCTACCCCATTTCAAGAAAATGATGTGATTTCTCTAGAACATAATCTAGATGCTTTTTCGGCCTTCACTCACTATGGGAAAATTAATAAAACAGATGACTGGCAAAAATCTGCAGATGAGCTAAAGGTCTTTATAAAAAAGATGTGGGATAAAAATAATGATCATTTCTGGTCAGGGGCAATGATTAAAGAGGGAATTGTGGCGAAGTCTGAACTCTATCTTGATAACCAAACATGGACTTTACTCGCCCTTGATAAGAGCGATCTTTTAGACATCTCTAGCGAAAAGGCTCTTCATTTAAACTGTGAAGAATTCTTTGTACAAAAAGATGGAGTCACAGGATTCATGGACTCTAAGCCCTCGAATCGTCCTTCAAAACATGCTTTCATATGGTCAGAGGGTACTTTGGGACAAATTCTTGCTATGAAGAAAGTGAGTGAACTACAAAAGAAAGAAATTTATTGTCATGACATGAAAGCGGACGATTTTTTAAATTCAATTAAGAAAATGAAAAAGAAGGATGGCGGCATTGCCTATGCCACTCCGAATGAGAATCCAGATTTTACAACTGGATCTTCTGTAGCAGGTACGGCCTGGTTATATTTTGCGATGGGAAATATAAATCCCTTTCAGATAAATTAAATATCAAGTTCTTTTAATTTATCTTCATAGCTTTTAAAAATATTATCATGAGAGATAGTGACACTGGAAAGTTCTTCAAACGCTTCATCCACTCGCTTCTTCACCATTCCTAAACGCTGAGATCTCTCCTGGATTTTTTTTGAATCATTTTGAGTGGCAAACTCAATTAACTCTAACTCTAATTTCTTTTCCTCTTCCTCTAATTTCATGATCTCTTTTTCTAGAACTTCTATTTTCTTCTTTAAGGGATTAAGCTCTCTTCCCCGCTCAATAATAAGCTCTGACCTCATTCTTTTAGTCTCTTGGCGACTTGGCCGGTTATCAGATTTGACAGTCACTTCGACTGGCACTTCCTCATCCCAACCGATTTTACTAAGAAAATCCTCATAACCAGATTGAAAAAACTCCACTTTATCATGATGAAAAACAATTAACTTCTTTGCGATATCTTTAAGCATCATTTCGGAGTGAGTAACAATCACGACGGCCCCAGGATAGTTTTGTAATTCTAGAGTTAATGATTCTACTGATTCTTGGTCTAAATGGTTTGTTGGTTCATCTAATAGTAAAAGATTTGTAGGTTTAACTAAAAGCTTACCTAAAAGCACTCTTGCTCTTTCTCCGCCTGATAAAACTTTTATTTTCTTTTTCGCGAGATCTCCAGAAAACATCATCACTCCTGCGATGGATCTAGCTCTCTGGAGTCCAATCATAGGGTTGGCAGAAAGAATTTCTTCTTCGATTGTATTTTCTAGATTCAGTCGATTGATATTAGTCTGTCCAAAATGACCGATGAGCAAATTGACATTATTTTGAGTATCTCCACTTCGAGGATAGAGTTCGCCAGACAAAAGATTAAGTAACGTTGATTTACCTTTACCGTTTTTTCCAATGATCGCAATTTTATCATCTCTTAAGATCGGAAAACTTAAATCCTTAATCAAGCTTGGACCAGCGTAGCCAAACTCAAGGTCTTTTGCCTCTACAAGAATTTTACCGGGACATTCCTGGAAATTAAATTCAAAATCAAGACTTGCCATCATGTTGAGAGCTTCTAGTTCTGGCATTTTTTCTAACAGTTTTAAGCGTGATTGGGCCTGTGCTGCCTTACTCGCCTTCGCCCTAAACCGATCGACAAAATCTTGTAGATCTTTTCTTTTTTTCTCGGAGTTTTGCCGAGTTTTCTCATAAATCTCTTCTTCAAGTAAAATTTGTTCGAAATATTTTGAAGAGCTTCCTGGTATTTTAAAGAGCTTTTGTCTCCATAGGCCCATGGTATGGGTGGTGACTTCATCCATGAATCCCCTATCGTGAGTAATAAGAATCATTTCCCCACGAAAAGATCTCAGAAATTTTGATAACCATCTCATCGACACGATATCGAGATAGTTCGTTGGCTCATCTAATAAAAGACAATCCGGTTCTGAAACTAAAACCTTAGCGAGGTTAAGTCGAATTTGATAGCCCCCAGAGAAATCTTTTGGAGAACGATTAAAGTCGGAAGTTTTAAAACCCAAGCCAAGTAGCATTTTTTCAACTTTATATTGCTCAAAGGCTGCATTTTCTCCTCGAAGAGCTTTTGTACACTCTTCAAGAATTGTAGGTTCAGTAAAAACGAGATGCTGCTTTAAAGTCCCCACAAGATAATTTTTAGGAAAAATAATATCTCCTCGATCTTGAGATTCCTCACCTAAAAGGATTTTAAAAAGCGTGGACTTTCCTGTGCCGTTTCTTCCCACAAGACCAACTCTCTCTCCCTTTCCCAGTGTGAAAGTCACATTTTGAAAAAGAACTTGAGTTCCATAACCCTTATCAATACCTACGACCTGAATCATGGTGATGTTCCAGTTCCTTCGGGAGATACTGCTGGAGAGATCAATTGTGGATCTATCCCAGGACTTGAGTTATCCGGTATAGCTGTTGTGGTTTCAGGAGATGGTGCAGGAGGTGCCAATTTTTGTAGAAATAACTCCAATTGAAGAAGACAATTTGTTGCGAGAGCTTTTTCCGCAGGCTCTACTTTTTCTTTCTGTAAAAATAACTTTAAAGAATCAATCCTCTGATAATAATCATTTAATTTTTCATCCTCCGGTATTGGATCTCCAAAGGTTGTAGCAATAGAGCAATTGGTGTCTTTTGTTTTGGAATAGGCAGCAATAAAATGTTCCATATTGATCTCCATCCAAAGGGCAAAGAAATTCTTTAAAATCTCTTGGTTCTGCCCAGGGAGGACTTCCATCAAATCAAGAATAAAATAAACAACTTCCTTGTTATTATTATTCAGATGATCTCGCCACTTATATATTTTTGACTCCAATTCTTTATCGAGATTTTGATTAAATAATTTTGGATGCTCTTTTAGCCAATTCACAGCACGAATTCTCAATTCCGCTTCGGGTGATGCATAAAATCCATCTAAGAATGAAAAAAATGTATCCCGAGGTGAACTACTGAGCATTTTGTCTTGGTCCAACGAGATAATTGTTCTATCTGTTTTACTTTCAGATATTTCAACAACAGGAGTCTCATTTTCTAATTTTTCAGATGCCTTATCAAAAAGACCAAGGATAAAATCCAGCCTCATAAGAATGGCGATACCGAAAATAATGAGAACATATTTCATAGTTGATAGAATAAACCAAAACAGTCATTCGCGCCATAATGTTAGTGGCTAAGTTTCAAGGATTTTACTTAATTGATTGATTGAAGTACTTTACCCATATGGTTCCAAATTCTACATTAATTGAACACCTTAATTTAAGTGACTGGGTAGTGTTTTTTTTAGTCCTTTTGGCGACTCTCTTAAGTGTGCTTTGGGGTCAAAGAATAAAAAAACAACTTCCTGAATCTGAAAAAGTGAGTACGATTGAACTCCTTCTGATGGGCCGCCGACTCACTCTCCCTATTTTTGTCGCTACCCTTGTGGCCACTTGGTATGGAGGCATCTTTGGAGTTACAGCTCTGACCTTTGAAAAAGGAATTTATAATCTCCTAACTCAAGGTTTTTTTTGGTACGGGAGTTATCTGATTTTTGCATTCTTCCTGGTAAAGAAAATCCGATCCTACAATGTGATCACGATTCCAGAGATGGCGAGAATTCTTTTCGGTTCAAAAGCTGAAAGACTAACTGCAAGTCTAAATTTTCTTAATCTTCTCCCTATTGCTTATACCATTAGTCTTGGGATTTTTCTAAAAAGTTTATTTGGAGGATCTTTATTTATTAATACAACCTTGGGAGTTGTTCTAGTCACCTTGTGGTCTCTTTGGGGTGGATTTAGAGCTGTTGTTTTTTCCGATATTGTACAATTCTTTTTTATGATTCTTGCAGTTGTTTTAATCGTGATCTTTTCATGGATACAGATCGGCTCTCCTTTAGAGCTTATGGATAAACTCCCCCTCACTCATCTTGATTGGACGGGAGGAGAAAGCTTAGGAACACTTTTTGTTTGGGGTTTTATCGCTCTCTCAACTCTTGTAGATCCCAATTTCTATCAACGTGTATTGGCAGCCGATAGCGAGAAAACGGCAAAGCGTGGGATTATTTATTCTACGATCATTTGGTTTATTTTTGATTGCTGCACAACACTTGGTGCTTTGTATGCTCGAGTGGCCATTCCCGATGCAAATCCACAAGATGCCTATCTACAATACTCGATTCAACTTGTGCCAAACGGAGTCAGAGGTTTAATTCTAGCAGGAATTTTGGCGATTATTCTTTCAACACTTGATTCATATCTCTTTAATGCTGCCACATGCGTGAGTTACGATTTTTTTAAATTAAAAGACCGTTTTAAAATTTGGCACCATCACGTGGCCTTGGTCTTTGTTAGTACGATTTCAATTCTTTTTAGCTTACATTTTGAAGGTAATGTCGTTGAAGTTTGGAAAACACTTGGTAGTTTTTCAGCTGCTTGTTTACTTTTTCCTATCCTCGTCGCTCAGTGGCGGCCCGGTATTATTTCAGAGAGAAACTTTTGTTGGGCCGTATCATTTGGCTGTATTGGCATTGTGTCATGGAAAATATTGAATAAAGTTTATTTTTTTTCTAACATTGACGAGTTCTATATCGGACTTCTTCTGACAACTGTTCCTCTTATCTACTCCGTCATTCGTAAAAACGCCTAAATTTTGTGCCTTGTCTCTACGCATTCAAGGTTTCTTTTTGAGTCAAAACTGCTATCTTCTTGGAATTAATTTTTGAAGCTATCAGTAACAAAAGGAGTTCGCGTGAGTACACCGAACAATGAAACAATTTCAGCTGAAGAAAGATATAAATTGGCCTTAGATTACCATTCTCAGGGTAGATCTGGAAAAATCGAAATCTCTCCCACGAAGCCTTGTCTTACGGCGCGTGACCTCTCTCTTGCCTACTCTCCAGGTGTTGCTGCTCCTTGCTTAGAAATTGCTAAGAACCCAGATGATGTTTATAAATATACCGCGAAAGGAAATCTAGTTGCTGTTCTTTCAAATGGAACAGCTGTTCTTGGTCTCGGTGACATCGGAGCTCTCGCTGGAAAACCAGTGATGGAAGGAAAGGGAGTTCTCTTTAAGCGATTTGCTGACATTGATGTTTTTGATATCGAGATCGCTTCGAAAACAGTTGATGAAGTTGTAAACGTTGTGAAAGCTCTAGAACCCACTTTTGGTGGAGTAAACCTAGAAGATATTAAAGCTCCAGAGTGTTTTGAAATTGAAAAAAGACTTCAAGAAATCTGTGACATACCTATTTTTCACGATGACCAACATGGAACTGCGATCATTGGTGGAGCCGCGTTTTTAAATGCTTGCGAAATTACCAATAGGGATATCTCAAAGACGACTGTGGTCGTTTCAGGAGCGGGAGCAGCAGCTATTGCTACGGCACTCTTTTTCCTTGAATTAGGTGTGAAGAAAGAAAACGTTATTATGTGTGACTCTAAAGGAGTTATTTATAAAGGCCGTACTGATGGAATGAATAAGTATAAAGATTTTTTTGCTAATGATACGAAAGCGAGAACTCTTGCTGATGCAATGAAAGGTGCAGATGCCTTCATCGGTTGTTCTGCTAAAGGTCTCGTGTCTAAAGACATGGTGAAATCAATGGCGAAGAATCCTATTATTTTTGCCATGGCAAATCCTGATCCAGAGATCACTCCAGAAGAAGTCGCAGAAGTTCGTGATGATGCTATTATGGCAACAGGTCGCTCAGATTATCCTAACCAAGTGAATAACGTTCTTGGATTCCCGTTTATTTTCCGTGGTGCCCTTGATGTGCGTGCGAGAAAAATTAACGAGCAAATGAAGAAAGCGGCTGCGATGGCACTCGCATCTCTCGCGAAAGAAGAAGTTCCTGATGATGTGAAAAGAGCTTACGGGAATGAAAATTTTTCTTTCGGAAGAAATTATCTCATCCCAAAACCTTTTGATAAACGAGTTCTCACTAGAGTTTCTCCAGCTGTTGCGAAAGCAGCTATGGACTCGGGAGTTGCCCGCGTAAAAATTGAAGACTTCAATGCTTATGCAAAATCTCTCCAAGAGCGCCTTGGGCAAACTGGCTCGATCATGAGAAATGTTCGCTCACGTCTTCCTGGTGCAGAGAAACCTAAGATCGTTTTCCCTGAGGGAACGAATGCTCGTATTCTTAAAGCTGTCTCTATTCTTAAAGACGAAGGACTCATCCAGCCAATTCTTCTTGGAAGCAAAAAAACAATTCATAAGAAAATGGACGAAGTTGGAGTTTCTAATTTAAAAGATATTCAAATCATTCATCCTGAGGACTCAGAGCCATATGAAAATTATGTGAAAGAGTACTTCACTCAAAGACAGCGTAAAGGTGTGTCTTACAGTGCTGCGAGAGACTCTCTTAAGAGAGGAAACTACTACGGCTCCATGATGGTGAAGCTCGGACATGCTGACGGTATGGTGACAGGAGCGACTCAGAATTATCCGGAATGTATTCGTCCCATCATGAAAACGATTGGAACAAACAACCCGAATCGCCCTAAAGTGGCCGGTATCATGATGCTTGTGTTTAAGCACAGAGTGGTCTTCATGGCGGATTGTACAGTTCAACAAAATCCTGATGCCAATGATCTCGCTGATATTGCTATCTCAGCAGCACAGATGTACCGCAATGTTGTGAAACAAGAGCCAAGAGTTGCTTTTTTAAGCTACTCAAACTTTGGATCAAACCGTGATCCACAAGCAGCGAAGATGGCCGAAGCTGTGAAGATTGCAAAATCAAAAGATGCTAATCTTATTGCTGATGGAGAAATGCAAGCTGACGTTGCAACCAATCCAGACATCATGAAAAATCTTTTTGATTTCTGCTCACTTGATAAAGCTGCAGACGTTCTAATCTTCCCTGATCTGAACTCTGCCAATATTAGTTACAAGTTACTTGCTCAATTAGGTGGAGCAACTCCCATTGGTCCGATTCTTCTTCCACTTAAACATGCGATTAATATTGTTCAGCGAACTTCAACAGTTGATGAGATTGTAAATATGTCTCATATTACGGCCCTTATCTCTCAAGAGATTAAGGCGTATAGAGCTCAACACCCAAAACACTAAGGAAATACATATGAGTTTTCAGAAAAATATTATTTCAACAGATAAGGCACCTGCAGCCGTAGGAACTTATTCTCAAGGTGTTTTTCATAATGGAGTTTTCTATTTTTCTGGTCAAATTGGTCTAGACGCCAAGACGGGTGAATTAGCGAATGGCTTTGATGCTCAACTTGAAAATGTCCTTAAAAATATTGATGGTCTTCTAACTTCTCAGGGTCTTACTCGTGAGAACATCATCAAAACGACAATCTTTATGACGGATCTCGCTCAATTCGGAAAAGTGAATGAAGCTTATGTGAAGTTTTTCACCTCTCCTTATCCAGCAAGATCAACTGTTCAGGTTTCAGCACTTCCAAAGGGTGCTGTCGTAGAGATAGAGGTTATTGCGGCTAAATAATATGTTTGGAAGAAAGTACGTATTTGAAACAAAATCAACTCGAATCCGCCGCCTAGTTATAGGCGGCTTCTTCCTGTTTTTAATTAGTCTCGGATTAATAACGACTTTCATTGCCTATATACCTATCTACGCAAAAATGCAGAAAGGGAGAGCAGCTGGGGCCTTCTTTCAAAAATCTCCCGATGCTATTGCTGTCTTCACGGGTGACAAAGGAAGAATCGCTTACGCGACTGAGCTTTTAAAAAAGAATCCCACGTCTAAACTCTTTATCTCTGGAGTTCATGCAGCGACTTCTTTCCAAACTCTTTTAAATAAACAGGCAAGTCCTACCACAAGCCAAGAATTGGCCTCAGCTGGAATGCAAGTCGATTTAGATTATGAATCTAAAAATACTTTTGAAAACGTGAGAGAAACTGTTCAATTTTTAAAAGCGAATCCTGAGCTTAATAAAGTGCTGATCATTTCAAGCGATTATCACATTATGAGAATTGATCTTATCATTTCACACTTCATGACGGGTCCCAAACCAGAGTTCTACTTTGATTCAGTTTCAAACTCGTACTCAAACTGGAAAGATACAAGAAAGCTTCTTAAAGAAGCTTTAAAGATTGCTAGAACCTTTATTCAATTAAAAGTGTTAAGAGAAGAAATTATTTCCGAGGAATAAATTAAATCACAAGGTCTGTTGCAGGATCGTAATCCTCTACAGTGTCTCCGTTACCATCTGGTCCATTCGTATCTGAAGCGGAACACGTTAAAGAAAATGGAAAAGTATAATTATCTAAGGTGTCTGGCAGTACTGCAGGCGAATAAGTCACCACACAGTATTCTGCATTTACTATCGAAGCATCGTTATATGTATCCGGCAACGTAGTATCTGATGTGTTGGTAAAAACATAATCAAAGACTTCCGTTTTCTGCAATTCCTCATCATTGTTATAGGATTTCTTCGTAATCTTGCGATTAAGAGAACCAAAATAAGCTGGATAGGAAGTGATTAATCGATAATCCCTCTCGAATTTAACAAGAGTACTGGAATCTTCCGTCGCAAGACCAGTATCAACATTGACCGTCATCGAAGAAGGGCCAACAGCGACATCTAATGTTTTGGCGCAATCCTGCTCTTGAAGATTTCTCATCATCTCATCATTTGTAGTGGTATCCACTTTGAGAAATTGATTCTTCACAACACCAGACTCAGTTAATTTTATTCTGTAATAAATGGATGACGGAGTCACCTTCCAAACGTAAATGTAGGAAGTATCGATGAGAGTATTATCTTTTTTGTACTCTAATTTCCAAGTATTCCCTCGTTCTGAATTCATCATGACTGAGTTAGAACTATCCTCATAATCAGAAAAATCTGTATTCGATTCTGCGACACATTTCGCCGCTGCGCGGGCCCTAATATAGGCCAGCTCTGAGGCCGAAAGCTCACTCCCTTTTTGAAGCTCCTCTTGGCAGGAAGAAACTACAAAAAGCGAAAGGATTGTAAGAATTAAAATTTTAGAATTTATAACCACCGCCCAGAGCAAAAGTCGTTACCGGATTTATTCTAACATCTTTCTCAGTATCTGAGCTAGTGGTTGCGCCCCCACCGTTAGGCTTCACATAAGTCCTTATTTTTCTTTGAGTGACATCGTATCGATTCACATACGTTTTTAAGAATAAGAAATAACCACTTCTTGAAGTAAAGTTTATCCCACCACCCACTCTTGTATTAACCAGATCATCTCTCACACTTATCCGATAATCTTCTTGAGTTCCTGTTGGCCCCGTATCGTAATGATAGTTTAAGCGACTTTGGGCCCACCCCTTCCCAACACCGTATTCAACATACGGTTCAACCATGAGATAAGACCACTCATCCATAAAAGGATTTTTTGTTTTCATTTCAAACATAAATCCCAATGTCTGAGTTGCATCGACACCAAAGACTTGTCCCGTTTTTTTACTAAAGGCAAATTCCTCGTCCACATCATCTGGTCCAGCATTTAACACTTGAGAAAAAAGTGTTCCCACATAATAGCCTTCCACTTTTGTAGTCGTTACAAGCCCTAATCCGAGATAAATCTCACCACCAAATCCAAGCCTTCCACCCCATAGTTCTTGATTTCTAGGAGTAAAAGTTTCTTTTACTCCTGTAAAACTAAATGGGGCTTTATATTTTAATGATTCAAAACCAAACACATTAAACCAGTGACTCTCTCTAGGGTTAAAATCTTTTTCTTCAACTGGAATTTCAGTAGTCATGGTAGGAGTTTCAACATTTGCTACTGGCGGTGAAACGATCTCTGGTTCTGGTTCTGGTGCTGAAGCCTCTGGAGTTTCTTCGACAACTTTCTCTTCAGCAGTGACTTCTTGAATGGGAGTTTCACTCACTTCTATCGGTTCAGAAATCTCCTCATTTTGGGCCCAAAGTGGAGAAGTCACAAAGAAGAGGATAAGAATTAGTTTAGTCATATCTTAAATTATGACTGTCAGCATTTATGTATGTCAAAAATTTAATCTAGGCCCGGTTGACGGAGATGACTTCTTCCATTTGCTCAATTGAACTGATGGTCTTAAGGAGTTCTGAGTAATCCTTGACCTCAATTTCAAAAATAAAATTACCTTTTTGGTCTGGCATTGAACGAGCAATCGCCGATCGGATATTGATGCCAGCATTATTGATAGATTTTGAGATCTTAGACAGGATTCCAGGTTTATCGTGAGTAGTGACTTTAATATTCACAGGATGACTGAAGGTATAGTGTTTGTTCCATTCCACATAAACATTTCGAGATTTTTCAATATCCACGATTCTTGGGCACCCAAAAGTATGAACGGTAATGCCCCTACCGCGAGTAATAATTCCAGTAATAGGATCTCCAGGAATGGGATTACAGCAGCGGCCCATCTTCACCATCACATCATCTAGTCCATCTACAATGACAGCATTATCGTTACTGGTACTTTTTCGAGCTGTTTTTTGAGTCTTTTTGAAAAAAGATTCAAGCTCCTTATCATCCTCTTTAAAATCAAGCTCGTCTGTTTCATTAAAGTTCACTGAAGGAAGAGCAACTAGGACTTCCTTAATTGGCAAATGATTCGAGCCGATATTCACAAAAAGCTCTTCAAGATTTTTGTAATGAAGCTTATCAAAGAGAAGCTTAAATTCTTGTTTCTTTTCTAGTGACTTGATCGAGGTATCGAACTTTTTCAATGCCTTCTCTAAAATGTCCTCACCAAGTGCGCGGTGTTCATCTCGCTCAATTTTCATGAGGTATTGACGAATCTTAGTGATAGCGCGAGAAGTTTTACAAATTTTCAGCCAATCTTTTGATGGCGTTTGAGTTTTACTTGTTAAAATTTCAACCGTATCTCCAGACTTAAGACGATATTTAAGAGGGACCATTTTTCCATTAACTTTCGCTCCCACTGTTTTGTTTCCAACTTCAGTATGAACAGCGTAAGCAAAATCTAAAGGAGTCGCTCCATAACGAAGTTCTTTCACATCTCCTTGAGGCGTAAAAATGAAAACTCCTCCGACATCGAGATCGTTTTTCACCACATCCATGAATTCAGATGAGTTTTCAACGTTCTGATTAAACTCCATGAGTTCTTCAACCCATTTTAGTTTATTGATCGAATCTGCTTTATTTCTTTCTTTATATTTCCAGTGAGCAGCTACTCCACGTTCAGCGACTTCATGCATTTCAAAAGTTCTAATTTGAATTTCAATTCTCTCCGCCTTGGGACCAATAACGGTTGTGTGAAGAGATTGATAATTATTGACCTTAGGAATAGCAATGTAATCTTTAAATCTTCCTGGCACCGGCGTGAACGCCGAGTGAATAATTCCTAGAACTTTGTAACATTCAGTGATGTTATTAATGAGAACTCTAAAAGCGAGTAGGTCTTGAATTTGTTCAAAGTCCACTCCACGTTGCTGCATTTTTTTATAGATTGAATAAAAATGCTTAGGCCTTCCCGTGACTTCACCTTGAACTGAATACTCCAGCATCTTTTCTTCAATAAGAGTGATGGTTTCTTCAATGTACGACTCTCTCTCGCGCTTTTTCATCGCGATTTTTTCAGCTAGTCGATAATAAATATCCGGATGAATATAACGAAGGCAAAGATCCTCGAGATCTCCCTTCACCGAGTTAATACCCAATCGAGAGGCCAAAGGAACATAGATATCAAGCGTTTCCTGTGCCTTTGCCTGCTGTTTTTCTTTCGTCATGTACTGAAGAGTTCGCATATTATGCATTCTATCTGCGAGCTTAACGATAATGACTCGAAGATCTTGGGCCATGGCGACAACCATTTTTCTAAAATTCTCTGCCTGAGATTCTTCTTTCGTCTTAAATTTAATTTTTGAAATTTTCGTACAACCAACAACAATTTGCGCCACATTCTGACCAAACATTTTAGCAATATCTTCTGGAGAGACTTCACAGTCCTCAACCGTATCATGAAGAAGGCCCGCCATAATGGAATCAAGATCCATTTTGAGTTTCACAAGGGTTCCAGCAACATTAAGCGGATGAATGATATAAGGTTCGCCTGAAGAGCGCTTTACTCCTGCATGCATTTTATCTGCAAATTCATAACAACGCCGAAGGGCACCCAGATCACTTTCAGGCAAATGAACTTCAACTCGCTTAACGAGCTCATCAATTGTGAGATTCGCCTCATGTGAAAAATCGATCCGTTCAGCAAACATTTATTTCAAGATCCTTTCTACAATAGACTTCAGTTTCCCATAAGCCTTATCGACATCGTCGTTTAGAACAAGATGATCATACTTATCTTTTTTCTGAAGTTCTTTCCGAGCGTTTTTTATTCTCTCTTGAATCACTTCCAAAGAATCAGTTCCTCTTGCCATTAATCTTTTCTCTAACTCTTCAATCGAAGGTGGCTCAATGAAGATGACTTGAGCTTCATCTCCATAAATACGCTTCATTTCATCTGCCCCTTGAACATCAAGATCAAAAAGCATATTCCAATTATTAAGAAGTCCTTCTGTCACAAAACGTTTAGAAGTCCCATAGTAATTCGAGTGCACCTTGGCCCACTCAATGAATTCTTCGGCCTTGATTTGTTCTTCGAAGCTATCTTTTTTAATAAAAAAATAGTCTTTACCGTGAACTTCACCCTGCCTAATAGGACGAGTTGTACACGACACTGACCATACGAGGTCAGGAATATCAGCTTTGAGCCGATTTAATAATGTGGACTTACCTGTGCCTGAAGGTGCACAAATAACAATCATCTTTCCAGACATGATTATTCCAAGTTCAATGCTTGTTCGCGTATCTTCTCTAATTGTACTTTCATCTCGACGACATTTGAGGAAATTTCTGGATGGGCAGATTTTGATCCCATGGTATTGGTTTCTCTCCCTAATTCCTGAAGAAGAAAATCAATTTGTCGTCCTATTTCCCCAGTGGATTTTAAAACGGACTTAAGCTTAATTAAATGGATCTTTGCCCGATTAATCTCCTCGTCTATTTCAAGTTTTTCTAGGTAATAAACCACTTCCTGAAGAAAACGGGACTCATCAATTTTAATGTCTTTTAGTTTCTCGTTAAGTTTAGTTGTGAGTTTATCCTTCATCATTTCAGGATAAAGGGCCTTAAGCTTCTCGACTTGACCAAGAGAAGACTCATACACACCAAGATGATCAAATAATTTATCTACCAGCTTTTGACCCTCGTGAGAACGGGACAACTTCAGGGCCTTAATCGCTAGATCAAAGGACTCCATCGCCAAAGGAGATAATTCTTTTTCTTTGTCACTATCTTCATCTTTATAAAAATCAGGGCGCAGAAATTCTGTCGGACTCACCTCAAGTGAAACTCCACCCTTATCAAATACGGGTTTCATAAGTTCAAGATAAGCCTCAACTTTTTTCAAATCAATTTGAAACTCAGTTCCTGACTTTTCAGTTCTCTTATAACTGACAGAGATATCAAAACTGCCCCGCTTAAATTCACTTTCTAGCTTTGACCTTAGATCAAGCTCGAGTGAATTAAACATGGAACTCATTCTAAATTTAAAATCCTTGAATCGATTATTTACCGTTTTAATTTCAGTTGTTATCGTAAAGTTTTGACCAGAGGCCTCGCCTTTACCAAATCCCGTCATCGAATACACACTCATTTTATGCCTTCGACTCTTCAGAGTTATCAATGGTTAATGTAATGTTTCCCATTTGGCGGAATTTTTCAAAACGCTTTTGCATAAGAAGATCAAGATCTTCTTTCTTAAGTGAATCTAAATGAGAAAGAATCGAATCTTTCACAATCTGAATCGCTTTATCAGCATGACGGTGGGCCCCACCAGCTGGCTCTTTAATAATTCCATCAATAACTTTTAGTTCAAGGGCCTTATTAGGAGAAAGCTGAAGTGAGTTGGCGGCAGTCTCTGCCATTTTTGAATCAGACCATAAAATGGACGCACAAGACTCTGGAGAAATAACTGAATAAACAGAATACTCCATCATGAACACTTTATCTGCAACTGCAATACCTAAAGCTCCACCAGATCCACCTTCGCCGATCACAATAGAAATGATGGGAGATTTAATATTAAACATTTCCTCTAAATTTTCTGCTATCGCGAGGGCTTGGCCACGCTCTTCTGCACCGATTCCCGGATAAGCACCCGGAGTATCAACGAAAGTCACAACTGGAATTCCAAACTGAGACGCCATTTGCATGACTCGAAGGGCTTTTCTATAGCCTTCAGGATTTGCCATCCCGAAATTTCTTTTAATTTTTTCCTGCGTTTTTCGTCCCTTCTCAATTCCAATCACAGCTACTTTTTGTCCATCAATATAACCAAATCCAGTCACCATTGAGGGGTCGTCAGAAAAACGTCTGTCACCGTGAACTTCATGAAAATCTGTGATTATTTTTTCGATGTAATCTAGTGCATGAGGTCTAGCAGGGTGACGTGAAAGCTGGGTTCTTTGCCAAGGAGAGAGTTTAGTATAAATGTCCTCGAGCATCTTATTCACTTTCGATTGAAGGGCCTCAATCTCATGTGAAATATCTATATTTTGATGAGAGGCCTCTTTTAGTTCGCGAATCTGATTTTCTAACTCTGAAACTGGGCGCTCGAAATCTAACGTAAAATCCATCTAAACCCTCGGGGTTAAGTTGATAATAGAAACCTAAATTTAGGTGGGGTTACGTTACCTTGTTAGGGAGAAAAATGCACCTATTTCCTATGGGGAGAGGGGCCAAATAGCTGAAACTTTATAGCTACTCCCAGCCCTGAACTTCTCCAGACTCAAAGTAGATATATTTCGACGCGCCATTCATATGATAAAGCCATCTTTCATTCTCGTCCTGAGGATTTCCCGCGACCTCAACTTTTGAAGGCCGTCCGATTGAGGCCATCACTTGGCCCTTTTTCATTCCAATCACCACATCGTTTTTCATGGAATCAAAAGAAGAGAGGGAACTTGGCGCCCTTGTGGGTTGAATGAATCCCCTGTCGATAAGGTAAGATTTCCGCTCGTAGTAAGGAAGTTTTAAAAAATAAATATTTTCTGAGATTGTTTGAAAACGATGTTTATGAAGCTGATAAAATTCAAAATCTTCATCATGTTGAGTTTTTTCTAAGCGATGAAGTTCAGCTCTAAGTGCATCGTGCGTTCGATTTTTAAAAGCCTCTTCTTCAGACATGGGAGTTCTGAGTTTTCGTTCCTTGTCTGTCATCCAGTACCGCCCAGAATCCCCAGAAACGATAGGAAAATCCTCATTGGGACTAAAAAATCGAGAATCGTCATGATCCATCTCACTGGTATAACTTCTACCCGTTTGAAATTGAGTACAACCTGAAATGAGGGTGAATACAAAAAGAAGTTTTAAAAATTTCAGTGTCATACAAAACCATCCTTTGCTTTTTCATGACATAGTTCCACTTTCGGCAATAAAAGGGCTAAGCCTAAGGGAGAAAGCTCTCTGGGAAAAAGCTGCCCCAGTATCCGACTGAAACACTTTTTATTTATCTCTATTTAAAGATTTGCCGATAGGAACACTGATGGGATTAATTACCAAATTAGAAACCTTTATTAACAATCTTATTTTTAAGCTCCTGGAGTTTCTCTGGAAGCTAGTTCCTTCACCTATTAAAAGAGTCGTTGAAAAATATAAGTCACTTAAACAGAATCTCATCTCGTTTATTAAAAATATCCCTGCGCTTTTAAAAAAATATCTGCCCATTTTTATCGCCTCCACTAAAAGAAAACTATCAGAAACCAAATTTAAACCTGAAGCTTTCAGTGGTTTAAAAGTCGCTTGGGATGAGTATGAGAAGAACAACAAGTCCGCTGGAAAATTTAAAAAGTTTTTTGTATTTCCTTGGATCTATCTTTCAAAATCGTTTGATGATCTGTCGGCAACCCAGACTCTTGGACTTCTCTTCTTATCTGCTGCTTCTATACTTTCAGTGATTGGTATTGGTTTTTCTGGACAAAAAATTGCCCATATTCAAAACGAAGCATTGAGAGCTCCGGCCAGTTTACCTGAGGAAGTTCCCTATGGAAGGCCAGAGTACTATAAGAAACAAACTCGTTTCGTTGAAATTTCGAATCTTCGACTTCCAGTCTATTTTGCCAATGTGAATGAAATAAAATCTGTGGACATTGATTTCATTACTACTGCGAGCAATAGAGAAACGAAAATGTTTCTAGATAAGCATGATTTTCAGTTGAGAGATCACCTTATACTTCAAGTAGAGCCGTCCGTGGCCGTGTTTCCTCTAGAAGAGGAAGGGAAAGATATTATCCGGAAGAAACTCATTCAAGAGATTAATAACTTCC
The DNA here is from genome assembly GCA_945862475.1 of Bacteriovorax stolpii. Lineage (GTDB taxonomy): Bacteria > Bdellovibrionota > Bacteriovoracia > Bacteriovoracales > Bacteriovoracaceae > Peredibacter. The sequence goes on along the minus strand of CAMAYW010000001.1, from coordinate 369 downwards.
TTCAGATTTACGAAATCAACGGTTTTGTTTCTGAAGTTAGAATCACTTACGTTCTTGCCAATTAGTTTTAAGTAAAATTGATTTTATGGTTTTTTCAGTAACCTTTAATTTTCTAGAGGCTGAGGCGATATTACCATCGCATGTAGCTAAAACTTTTTTCACATAATCTTCTTTCATTTCCTGAAGAGGAATAAGTTCTTTTGAATCTGACAAATTCATCAGGTCAGAACTCTTAGTTAAGAGTTCTTCATCCAAATGATCAAAATCAAGCTTTATTGATTTTGAAAGAATTTTCTTCTTTTCCAAATGACCAAACAATTCTCTTAGATTTCCTGGCCATGCCAATGTTTCGTAAAAATCAGTTAATCT